>JABJJO010000057.1 GCA_018660825.1 Planctomycetaceae bacterium
CCGCCTGAGACATACTCGATGACAATTAGGGGGCCATCATCGTCTTGTCCAAACTCATAGATTTGAACGATATTATGGTGATTCAGCGCCGCAATTGACTTCGCTTCGGTGATAAACCGATTGATCGCAGCGGAACTGCGAATCATTGTTCCTAAAATATGTTTAATGGCAACTTGTCGACCAAGTGACTTATCACGCGCGAGCAGAACTTCTCCCATGCCACCCTGACCCAGTTCACCTTCAATCTCAAAACGTTTCCCCAGATCTATAACTGGCAATCCCGCAGCTAAGTTTTCTCCCTCGCCATCGGTTGTATCGCTGAGAGATGAAGCCTCGCCTCCACCGAGCGTAGAGCCGTCACCGAGTGATTGCTCAGCAGGGTCCGCTTTCACGTCGCCTGCAAGCGTTTCACCTCCGAGGCTGTCTTCGTGATCTGGCATGGTGGATGAGTATTTACGCGGACTGTTGTTAAGGAAATGCTTCCTTGGAGTTTATCATATCGTCAAGCAAACTGATAATTAAAACTCCTCACTAGATTACTCACTAAACGTCGGTGATAAGAGATCGAAACTAGAACGTGTTCAGTCATCTTAGTCTTTCAGCGGACAACCAAGCAAGCTTTATGGTTGAGGGCTGCCGCTAACGTCCACTCGCTGCACCTAGCACAGAAGCAATCTCCCAATTTTCCGTGTTAAAATTATGCCGCCTTTTTATTACCCCAATCAGGCCGTTTACCCGTAAAGGCGTAATAGAGCATGTGTTTTGCCGTGGCTTCGTGCATTTCGAACCTACCTGCCATCTGCTGTAGCGAGAATCCAGCACGGTGCATTAGCCGGAAATCCAGCCTCAACAGCTCATATCGATACAACTTCCTCAGCTCCACTCGCACACCCGTAAGAGTTGTCCATTTGCGTCGACTCAGGTACTCCAAAGGCAACGCAGATGGACAACTTTTTTCCGACGCAATTTGACCTATCACCTCGGCCAACTGCGGACTAAAAGTCGCGGTCCATATAGCACCAGGACGGCCTGAAACACGCTTGTGTGTAATGGAAATGGATCCAAACAAATCACGCAGCCGCTCCGCCGCTTCAGGAATATCCTGCTGCAGCAAGCTCCGTAAATCCGCTAGGTGACCTAGCACCGCCTCCTCGTCCAGCACCGCCGGTACCGGCTCGTTCTCACGCTCCAGCTCCGTAATCTGAGCCGCCAACCGACGCTGCTGCTGCATATAATCAGCAATCCGCGTTTCGTATTCAGTTGCAACCTCTGGCTGTGGCTCTCGCTCCAAACGGTCGAATAACCGATCAATCCGTTGTTGAAGTTTACGTTCCTGCTTACGCAGCGGTACGATCTCTCGCGGAGCACATTGCCGCTGCGTTGCAAGTTCCTCGTTCGCCAAGCGAACAAGATCTTGTAGCGTTTGCTCGGTGAACAGAACATCACGCAAAAACCCTAGTAGATTCTTTTCAATCACACTTACACTTTTTGAGCTATCAAGCTTACAGTGATGAGCATGATCAGTACCGGTTCGGCAATACATGCTTTTGTACTTTTCGGTAGATCGGAACAGCGATAAACTGCGTCCACAATATCCACAGACCAGCGACCGGCCAAAAAGCGTGTTGGCAATGTGGTTTCGAACCCGCCAAGGTTTTCCCGTCTTTGGACTGTTTGCCCGCCGCTCATCCAGTTTGACCTTAGCCGCTTGCCACGTGGCCTCGGGAATAATCACAAGTTCAGAATCCTCGAAGATGGCCCATTCCTCTTGAGCATTCTCAAGCTTCAACTTCTTACCCGTTTCGGGATCCACCTCCTTTCGATACCGATTCCAAATGAACCGCCCAAGATACGCTTCGTTACGCAGGATCTTCAGGATCGACGTGCGAGTCCAGCCCGTCGACGTGTCAACTTCGTGCTGGTTGAAATGCTTGGCAATCGCTCCCGGTGTCTGGCCACGATTCACATACGCATCAAACACAAACTCAACCCACTCCCTGGTCTCCTCATCCACCGCCATCCGGTGAACCGGTTTTCCTTTGGCATTGATGACTAAGTCTCCGTTGGCATCTACTTGCTGCTCTCGCGTAAATCCCAACGCTAATTTCCCCACCACCGTGCCCCGCTCCACAGCGCCCCGCATCCCACGGCTCACCTTCTCACGAAGTCCTTTCACAAACAACCGAGATACGAGACCGAACATGGTCAACAGCACGTCGCTGTTGGGGTCCGCCGAATTGAATCCATCCGATGCACCGATCAGCGGAATCTGAAACTGTTGTGCGATCGCATACAAGTTCCACCATTCTTTTTCATCACGACTGGCACGAGTGAAGTCGTCGATATAGACCGCTTCCAGCTGGCAATCGGTTTGTCGAAAGAGAGTTTTGTACGCGGTGTAACCATGCCGATTTTCGTCTAGGCCCGAGACGGCATAGTCAGCGAACAAGAACTTCCAAGGAATGAACCGACCATGTTCCTTCGCTACGCGTAGGATGTTAGTCAGCTGATCCACAATAGAAGTTGGCTGGCTATTATCACAGCTGTAGCGACAGTATCCACCTGCCATTGGTTGTTTAGCACTCGGTAAAGACTGAGCGGACTCGGTCACTAGATTCTCCGCTGCATGTCGTTGCTTGTAATCGCAGACCATGTCCGAGATGACACTATCTGTAGCTTGACTGAGGATGCCAGCTTTGGACAACTCAGGCCAATATCTGTTCTGTTGCTCAAGATAGGCTTTTGCCAAATCCACTAACTGCTGGTCTGGTGGTAAGCCACGTTCCGCACTGGATCGCCTTCTTTTGCGAACTGGCCGTGACAATAGATTCTTCTTTGTTTGTTTTTTCTTCATGATCTAATATTCCATTAGCTAAAAAAAGAGGGGATTCGAGAGGAGTCGTATTGCCCTTTCACTATCGCAGGGCTACGAATTAAAAGACTTAGAGAAATCCAAGTACATTTCAGCAGTGAAATGATAGCTACAGGTCAGCAGGGACAAAGAATTCATCCGCTGCGGCAGGGTGTCAGGAAGGTGATATCTCCAGTACCGCCCATTAACCTAAACCCTTACGAACCTTAGACTTAAGCCACCTTCCTCATCTCCGCAGCGCGACAACCATTACTTACAGCCTACTTACAGGCTGCAGGAGTTGACGCATGTCTCAAGCAGTACCGCAGTATTCTTTACACAAAGCCAGTGGCCGTGCCTTTGTATATCTCCAGCGAAAACCACACTATTTAGGCAAATATGGATCGCCTGAAAGCAAAGCCAAATAGTTGTCTACAACGATGCAGTGAAGTGTGGTTTCGGTGTCGACAAATCTATCTAAAACAGAGCAATTATTACTGCTCGCGGCCTTTATCAGTTGCGCAAAAAAAGACCGGGCTAACACCTGAAGGCGTGCCCGGTCCATTGCGCGAATCCTGTTGGCACTGTGTGTAGTGGTCAGCGCCTTTGGGGATCCAGCTATTTCTTTTTGTGAGCGGTATGGCAAGCACCACATCCTTTAGTGAGCGCCGTGAATGCCGATTGTGCTCCTTCGACGTCATTTTCCTTGAGCTTGGCTAGGATCACCTTGCTACAACCCTGCAATGTTTCCGCTCCTGATTTCCAATCACCACTGGGGCATCTTCCATCGGCCATCAGAATATGCCCTGCTTCATTGAGTAAGGCAGCGTACAGCGTAGCTTTTTCGGCATCGCCTGCAGCGAGCGCTTTCTTCAGTGCGCCACAGTTTGGTGCGACGAGCCCTCGCATCAGTTGTTTAGTGGTGGCGGAACGCGTTTTTCCCTTCTGTTGAACTGTAGCAGAGCCGGGTTGTAATCCTAGTACGATTAAAAATGCAGCCAGTAACGCTATTCCAGCAATTCTCTTACTTGTCATTATTATAAGTCCTTATTTAAAATAATCCCTGCCGTACTGTGATGGCGGGATCACATTATTGCTGCCCGTTTCCATCCATCCCTTAAATTAGATTTTAATATTTTTTTAGGCAAAAAACAACAAAACACAATAAAAGGACAAAGAAAGTAGAATATATT
Organism: Planctomycetaceae bacterium; assembly: GCA_018660825.1. Lineage (GTDB taxonomy): Bacteria > Planctomycetota > Planctomycetia > Pirellulales > Pirellulaceae > UBA721. Next base: position 4,045 of record JABJJO010000057.1, read on the forward strand.
TAATAGCCGCAGAAACAATTTATCCAGTAACAGATCCAACATAAAATGGCTACGGTGCTACTCGCAATAGGAGAATATCATTTGTGGCCACAACGCGCATCACAACCTATTTTTATTCTAGAAGATTACATTATACTTAAAATATAGTTTTAGATTTAATTGAATCGCCGCTGGTTATTTTACTAAGTGAAAAACATGATTAGTCAAACAACGGAGTATGCGTTACGAGCGGTTGTGTTTTTAGCTAACCGACCTGACGAATCGTGTACCACGGTCGTCATTGCAGAAGGAACACAGGTTCCCACTGGGTATTTGGCTAAAGTCATGCACTCATTGGCGCGTGCTGGTATCGTGCATTCTCAGCGCGGCCCCCACGGCGGTTTTCATTTACAAGCCGACCCAAAAGATTTAACAGCTCTCGACGTCACCGAAGCAATGGAGCCCGTTCAGCGTTTTGGAAAATGCCCACTCGGAATTGAACACCACACACCAGGATTATGTCCGCTACATCGAGTGCTAGATGATATCGGCGCTACCATGGAAGAAACACTCGGGAAAACAACCATCGCTGATCTGCTCAAAGGCGATGGTGGACGTATTCCCCTCTGCAAAGTCGCCGCCGATAACGATATTCACCAAATCACCGACTAAAATTTAGTGATCATCCGCGGTCGAGATCGGCAACACTCGATTGGCGCCATACAACGCTATAAACGGCAGCATCAATACCACCGCCGCTGCTAGAATCCCTTCGCGTCCAAACCACGAAATTCTATATTCCACGAACCCGCGGAAGCTTTTGGAAAATAACTGTCCACCAATCACCACATTCCATCGCATTGCGAAGACCTGCACCAAAATCAAAACCGCCGCAATACAAGCGATCCAGACTGTCATGCGCCGAGAAGGCTTCGCGATCACTGCAACCGATAACAGCACTAGCGGTACTAGTGAACCAACGATAACTTGCACCAACACATACGAAACCGCTAGCTTTTCGGTCAACAATGTCCGCAAAATATGCCATTCTGAACCTGCTTCGTAGCCCATATGTATAAGTTCCAAGGCCTCGAGCGAAAAGGCTGTTATTAACGCAATCCAGAGATACCGAACAAGTGTCCGGAGACATTCGATCTCGGGGGCTACTTGATGACGCCAACAAATGAACACGTACAAAGCTAGCAGGACTGCAATTCCGGATAACACAGCGGATATCAGAAATATGACTGGCATTAGCGCAGTAGACCACCACGGGTTAGCCTTGACTGCACCAAACAGAAACCCAACATAGCCGTGTAATACGCAAGCTGCCGGAATCCCGACCACAGCCAAGATGCGAATCAGGCGACGATCTATTTTCAAACTCTGCTCGGTAATTCGGGGCACGCCAAGCGACAACACCAAGTAAACCCAGCGACGAATGCCGTGGTTGGTATTTACGCGTTCTACAATATCAGGCCTAAAAACCAACCATACTTCAATGACTAACAGCAGCATGTAAAAACTGTAAATAAAACCGAAACCAGCCATCGCGGATGTCGCATTGGGAGTAATCATAATGTTAAAGGCGCGTTCGGGGTGATGTAAATGCAGCAGCAGCGGTAGTGTAGCAAACATGCAAAAACACAACGCCGTAACCAGAGCAAGCCGAGCGACAGGTTTGAGAACTTGTTGATCGAAAACATGATAAAGCGACGAAACAACAAAAGCCCCTGCTACCAGTCCCGTAATGTAGGGATAGAGCACGATCATGATGCTCCAAGCTACATGAGGGTCATTAGGATATATGAACTCGGCAGCATCCATTAGTTCACTTCTCCAGAAAGACCGATGTAATGTAGTTTTGGATGGGTTCCGAGATGCTCGCGTAATACATGATGTGGAACTTTCGCCAAACGACGATTCAGTTCGCTTTCAGGATCGTCAAGGCGGCCAAACACTCGAGCGTCAACTGGGCACGCTTCGACACAAGCGGGTTTTTCATTTTGCGTGATACGGTGATAACACCAAGTACACTTATCCGCGCTGTTCGTATTAGGATTGACGAAACGAACACCATAGGGGCAAGCTTGAACACAATACGCACATCCAATACACGAATCGGTGTCAATCAACTCCACACCCTCAGGCGATGTGAAGGAAGCGTGCACTGGACAAACTTGGTTACACGGAGCATCTTCACAATGGTTGCATAACTTTGGCACAAAATAGGACCGATCGATCAGCTCCGAATCAATGTCTACAAGCCCTGCTGCGTGATAGCCTGATTCTGGAACGCGGTCTACTTCGACACGGCCATCTTTATAATGAATGTACCGTTCAACCCAGGTTCGCGAGTATCCTTCCGGTACATCGTTTTCAACGCGACAAGCAGTTAAGCATTTGCCAGCTCCAATACATTTTTCGGTATCGACCAAGAATCCATAGACAATGGGCGTTGCGCTGCCACCGCCGACATTTTTACCGTCGTCATTATCTCGTGACCAAGGTAGTACAGTCAGACTTAAAGCTCCTAGAGTGATAGTCGTGGCTTGCTTAAGAAAATTACGCCGGTCGGCATCGTTACTAATCTCTGGACCTGTCGTTAAGTTTGTATCTGGCGGGGATAAGTCATGTGTCGCATTACACGCACATTGGGTGTCACAACCGTCGCACTCCGACCTATCCTTAGAAATTTTTAATTCATCTGATGGCTCAACCATTCAATATTCTCCAGTTCGCATAATAAAGGGCAGTGGTATCGCCGTTTGGTCATCTATAACCCTGGACTGTGACCCGTGTGACATTCAAAACAGACGTTTACATCCTCGACATCTTCCGCGCCCTGATCTTCAAGGTGCTCAGCAACATTGATTTGTAAAAATGAATCTGGCATACCAACGGTCGCTTGATGACAGGCCAAACAGGTGGCTCGATCGTAGGTTATGAACAAATCGACCTTCGTTGGAAAATGGTGATCCCAGTCTTGGGCCGAGGCAATGGTGACGCTAGAGTCTACTTCGACGGCGGTTGCTTGGGTAATGTGCTCAGCACCAAAGCCATGACAGTGAACGCAGCGGACGACTGTGTGAAGTGATTCCACACGTTCTTCTTGGACATCCTCGTGACACTTTAGACAGCGAGCGTCTGAGGGAAAGGTAAGCGGATGAGCTGCATTAGTTCCTAAAGCAGCAGCTCGATACGTTCCGATCTCACCAAAGGTTGCTGGCACAAGCATGTTGCGCAGTTGAAGTGCAGCACCTCCCCCGAGTAACAACAGTAGTGCCAATATTTGCAAGTGACGTGTAGCAGACATAATCGTAGGATCTTGATTATTCAATCCTGTCTAAGCTCCTTTTTGTAGCGAATGTAAAATCTGGGGTTCCTGCACAAGCTGATCAAAATGGCCCTGCTCCAACAGTTCTCCAAACGTTAGAGATTCTTTATCTTGCGGATTGGTTTTTAAATCATAAGCAACTTGCAGGAAGTGCTGCACTTCTTCGTCTGACGGTTTGACTTCGGTTCTCGGTGGTTCGTTTACAAATGCGACTTTTACAAATGCAATAACCAACAAAGTTAAAAGAACGGCCACAGCCAATAAAATTCCAATAAAGGTGATAACGATCATGGTGTGATAATGCCCAATAAATATTCGAACAACATTACCCAACGGGGACGTGAAGTTGTTCAAAACCGTTGAGAGTAATAAAGGTGGGATGATTCTGGGGAGAAAGTGGGGGGGGGGACACGGAAATCCGCTGCAACTGCACGTAATTATACACAATCACCTATTAAACGTATATGTTTATCTGTAAATAACGTTATAGATTATTTTAAAAGCGTATCTAATAACATTAGTGCACAAGTCGATTTTTGCAGGTGGATTGAAGAATTATGTTGAGCCCATCCAGCGGCATTGATCAGCTAACTGTTACCTTTTTGGCGGAAGAGCATCCTCCTGCGATGGGACACTGCGTTATACGTTGGAGGTCATCATCCGGGGCAATCCGCCTTTGGCGGACCTCGGGTGGTGACCCTTTTTTTAGCTATTGGGGAAAGAACAGGATTCGTTCTTGGGCAGGGGGCAATGACATAGAGTTCCCTGCACCCCCTTTCAGAGTACAGAGTACAGAGTCCAGAGAAACAGAGTTGCAGAGTTCGAGGATGACTACGGAACTAATCCAACTCACGAACCAACCGAAACCCGCCGTCGCTGCCACGGTCACCAGCGACGCCCCAACTGCGGAAAGCGGAACGAGTGAGACGCGAGCTGAGGAGCC
>JABJJO010000130.1 GCA_018660825.1 Planctomycetaceae bacterium
AAGTACAAGATCATCTTTTTTACCGCTGAAATTCTTGGGAAATTTGAGAGATACCCAAGTGTCCCATTTCTGTGTAGTATCTGCGAAATCATAGAGAGAACTCGCCTCCAGGTGCGTGCTCCAACTTCGCGAGGAAAACCAAACCATACAGTTTGTTTCGCTCGGCTGTATTTTACCGAGATGATAGAGTTTGTATTTTCCAGGTTCAATATCCGATTCTTCCAAGGTTACTTTCGGACCGTGTTCCTTTCTGTCCGTTGAATAGTATCCGAAATGGAAAGGCAAATCAGGCTTATCTATCGAAGCGGCGTATCCGAAGGCAGCTTCGGAATCGCTCACTATTTTTGCAACGGTAAGCGGCCACCCTTTGTTTTTCGGGACAAGTCTTTTGATGTTGTCGGAGGAAATGCCTTGAAATTGCTCCGCCAGCGGTTTTTCCCCATATTTGATCCGCATTTCGGCACGTAACAGGAAATCCACCAGTAGCTTGCCATAAGAAGGATGTGTCGAAGGATTACCGATGCGTTTCCTGATCATAACGGGATCAGTAAAGTAATTCGGATACTTTTTAGTGCATTCCGCCCAAAGCTCGTAAACAGCCGTATCAAGCGGCTTGCGGAGCAGTTTCACTCTTTCCAGAATTTCCGGATGTTTGTCCCCGAGAGTTCTTTCCATTTCGTCGCAGAGTTTTTCCCAGCGGTACACGTTTTCTGGAGAAAGATATTTAAGTTCCTTTTCAAAATTATATCCTTCAAGAGGCATAGGGAAGGGGTTACCTTCCGTCCCGGCGTACTGAAGTTCGTCATGATACTGTTTGGCGAGTTTGGCAACGGGCCCGTACACATGCTCCATATAATCCGTAACTTCCGTTTCGTAATCAAGAGACGGATTCTTGGCAAAACGGAAAAAAAGGTATTTGTCGAGGTTGGAAAAGTTTCTTACATCCAGGCCGGCAGGACTCTGGTCGGGTGGAAAGGTCGAATAGGTTGCGAACTCAAAAAACATACCCATCAGACCGAGTTTGGCCACTTCCTGAATATATTCAACCACTATCTTGTCTGCTGCGTAGGGAATAGACATCATATCCCCGTAAAGAGAGTAATAAGCCCAAACATACATATTTTTGCTTATTTTGCTCCACTGAACCAGATCATCGTATGCCTTCTTATTGACGGGATCTTTAATGCTGCGGTTGGTTTTGAAAGATATACCCGCATAGCAAAAAAGGACATTGTCCGGGAAACGCCTGCCGTCTTCAAGGGCGGGGGGAAACTGAGTCTGGGTCTCACGATATAGAGGCACCATGATGGTAGTTTGAGGATGCTTTGTTTTGAACTCTTCCGCCAGTTCAAAAATGTATTCAAAAAGAGCTGCGCCGGGAGTTCCGTATTTCTCTTCCAGTTGTTCGCAGTCTTTGCAGAAACAGGGCTTGCCGGGCTCATCCTTAAAACTTACGGTTATTAAAACATTGTCGGTGCCGAGTACCTTCAGGTGTTTTCCGATATTCCTGGTAAATTCTTTCTTGAGTTCGGCGTTACTGAAGCACAAGTGTGCAGTATGCGGAGAACGGGCGCCCGTTTTATCCATGCCGAAAAACTCGGGGTTCGTCTCGAAATAGTTCTTGTTCTCAATGAAGGCGTATTCGGGCGACCGGGGATGCTTGCAGGGAATATAGCAGAATGCAGTATGACACAGGTTGGCCATGATCTTTTTCGGCACAATCTCTGGATAAACTCCGCCTTGCAGTAAGAAATTCTGCGTTTTAGCCGGACCTTTGGGCTTTCTCAATATGCCACCGGTATTTCCAAGTGTCTCACCCGCGTTGATGTTGACGTTCGGAAATCGGACGTTCTCTCCCTGGAGATAGTCGGTGAAGGAGCTTTGCAGCATCCGCCAGCGAAGCGCGTAATGCAATTTACGGTCCATCGGCTTCAATGCTGTCAAAGACTGCTTTTCGATCTCCGGCCATTCCCAATAAAGCCGAAAAGAGAATTCATGGTCGAGGAAATCCATGAGGGCATAGAAATCAGCATCGTATCCTTCGCCGTATAAGAGAATATCTCTGCCGATACTGCGGACGACGTGATCCTGATCTTTCATTCCCGCATACGGTGACTCGCCGAGGAGTTTTTTTACCGGTTCGCTTACGCCGATATAAATTGCCGGTTTCGTTGCGTCGAGTTTATCCGCCGTAACGACGGGAAACTCCGCTCCCGTTTTTTGCTTGAGGAACCACGCTAGAAATCTTGCGTTCCATTCGTCTTTGCGGTTTTTATGATAATCCGACCAGACCGGCGGACGAATTTGTTCGCCGGAGGAATCTTGCGTTTCATTCGTCTTTAGGACCGGGATTACAATTTGATAATCCGTCTTCGCGTCGTTGGCGATAACGAGGTCTTCGGCAAACGCCGGCAGAGCGGCAAACAAAAAAAGAATAGTGCTGAGGACAGTAATTCGAACCATGGCTGACTTGCATGTATTTCCCATAACGTTATTCCTGCTGGAAAAGTTGTTGAAATGTGATCGAGGTTCCGTGCTGGCGAAGTACATGGTTTCACCTTGGCTTCAGTATGCTCGGTGGTCTAGAGGTTACTATACTTTTGTTTGACGATCGCTTAAAGGATGGTTGTGGTCTTACGCACACCACCAGCCTTCAGGTGATTTGCTGGTAATATTCGTCCAAATTTTATTCGGCATGACCAATCGGCGTTGGAAAGTGGTAAAGTAACGGCTTATTAATACGCTGCCTAATTTGAACGACTAAAATGAAGACCGCGCTTTACCTCCTGATTTTTTATATTATCGTCGTCGCGAGCGAATTCAGTGGAGGTAACGACATTTATGCTGCTGACAATGCAGTCGACTTTCGTCGCGACGTGGCGCCGATTTTGCAGCAACGTTGTCTTACCTGCCACAACGATCGCAATCAACGCGGTGGCCTGTCATTGCATTCCGCCAAGGCGGCCGACAAGGGCGGCGACAGCGGGCAAGTGATCGTGTCAGGCAAGCCCGATTCCAGCTATCTGCTCGATCTGGTGACTCCGTCCGAAGGAACGGCTGAGATGCCGAAGGAGGCACCACCGCTGAAGGCCAAGGAAGTGGCGACGCTTCGTCGATGGATTGCGGATGGCGCCACATGGCCCGCTGATGCTCGGCTCAAACCGCCAACGCACTGGTCACTGGAAGCTCTCACTTGTCCGGTTGTGCCGACGAAAGCGAAGGTTTCGGCTGCATTGCCGAATCGGAATCCGATTGATGCATTTATTGCCGCCAGGCACCACGACGCGAACCTTACGGCGGCGCCTCAGGCGGATCGCCGCATCCTCATTCGACGACTGTCTCTCGATATCACAGGCTTGCCGCCCTCAACCTCTGCCGTGGATGCCTTTGTCGCGAACGACAAACCGGAGGCCTACGAACAACTCGTGGACGACTTGCTTAAGTCGCCACACTACGGCGAACGCTGGGGGCGGTATTGGCTGGATTTGGCGCGATACGCAGACAGTGAAGGGTATCTGGGAGATGCCCTGCGGCCGCACGCATGGGTTTATCGCGAGTGGGTCATTGAGGCGATCAATCGTGATTTGCCTTTCGACCAGTTCACGGTCGAACAGCTTGCGGGCGACCTGCTTGAAAATCCGACGCTCGACCAGCGAATCGCCACGGGCTTCCATCGCAACACACTGAGGAATACCGAGGCCGGCGTGGACCTTGAGTTGTACCGCACCAAGGAGATCGTCGATCGAGTCAATACGACGGGCATGGTCTGGCTGGGGCTTACACTTGGCTGTGCGGAATGTCACGATCACAAGAACGATCCAATCAGCCAGAGCGAGTTCTATCAGTTCTACGCCTTTTTCAATAACGCCGACGAAGTTGGTGTCCGCGTGACTCGCCCGTGGGAAATCGCCGATTACGAAGCAAGCTTGCAAAGCTGGAAGCCGGCCTGGAGTGAGCTCGTTGCTGAGTTGCAGCCGTACCAGAAAGAGGACCTGACCGAGGGTCAGCAGGCGACGCTTTCCAAAGTGCTGGTTGCAAGCAACAAGTCATTCGACTGGAAGATGATTCTTGACTTCTACGACACAAAAGCTGGCGGCTGGGACAACTTGCAGATGCGAGTGGACGCTCACGCTAAGAAGAAACCGTTGCCGCCCGCGACAATGGCGCGCGGATTTGCCAGACGAATGGAGGACCGCCGAGACACCTTTGTGCATGTCCGCGGCGTCTACACTCGGCACGGAGACAAAGTCCACCCTGACACGCCATCCGTCTTACCCGCTCTGAACGTTCGCGGCGAAGAACCCGATCGGCTGGATCTTGCGAAGTGGCTGTTTCACGAGAACAACCCACTGACTGCTCGCGTGGCGGTGAATCGAATCTGGCAGCACTTGTTCGGCCAGGGATTAGTTTCAACCCCGAATGACTTCGGGAACGAAGGCGCCCAGCCGACGCATCCACAACTGCTGGATTGGCTGGCGACGGAATATCGTCGACTTGGCTGGAGCCGGAAGGCGATGATTCGATTGATAGTCACGTCGTCGACATACCGACTTTCGTCTCGCTCGAACGCAGTCCCAACACAGACCCAGACCAGTAACCAGTTGTTGTGGCGACAGAACAGCTATCGCGTCAGTGCTGAGATTGTGCGAGATCTGCATTTGGCAGTCAGTGGTCTGCTCGATCGGACGATCGGCCGCCGTGGGATTCGGCCGCCGTTGCCAGCCTTCGTGACAGAAGTGGGCCGCAGCGTGAAGTGGCCGGTCAGCCAGGGAAGCGAGCGATACCGGCGCGGCATGTACATCTTTTTCAAACGTACGGTACCGTACCCGATGCTGATGACGTTTGATACACCGGACTCGACTATGTCCTGCAGTCGTCGCGAGCGTTCCAACACTCCACTGCAGGCACTTACACTGCTAAATGACCCGGTCTTCTTTGAATGTGCTCAGTCACTCGCGAAGCAACTGTGTGAGCAGCACGGCGAGGACATCGCCGCCGCAGTTGACGATCTTTTTCAGAGTTGCCTCGGCAGACGACCCGCTAGTCAGGAACGCAGCTACCTGACGGCGGCGTTTCATGACGTGCAGCGCCTCGAACAGAAGGAACGCGGCAAGGACGGGTCGTCAGAGCAAATAAAGGTCACCGCCATGACGGCTGTCGCAAGAATTGTCATGAATCTTGATGAATTCATTACCCGAGACTAAGCAGAGTTTAAGATGCACCACCATCCAAGCCAAGACGAATTGGACCTCGCTGCCGCGGGCAGGCGACGCTTCCTGACATCGGGCGCCAGCGGTCTGGGTACACTCGCATTGGCGTCCCTACTCAATGACGACGGTGCGCTGGCGGACGATGTTTCGCCGCAATTTGCGCATTTTGCGCCCACGGCCAAACGCTGTATCTACCTCTTCATGGAGGGTGGGCCAAGCCAGATGGACCTCTTTGACGAGAAGCCGAAACTCAAGGAACTCGACGGCCAGCCGATGCCAGAGTCGGTTCTCAAAGAGATCAAGTTCGCGTTCATTCAAAAACAAAGCGCCCAGCTGATGGGCAGCCCCCGCACATTTCGACGCTATGGCGAATGCGGTATGGCGTTATCAGATCTGCTGCCACATCTGAGTACGTGCGTTGATGACATCGCACTAGTACGTTCGATGCATGGCGACCAATTCAACCATTTGCCGGGGCAGTTGATGATGTTGTCTGGATCTCCGTTACAAGGTCGGCCAACCATGGGCTCCTGGCTCAACTACGGGTTGGGCAGCGAGTCGAAAGACCTCCCGAGCTACGTTGTGCTAACGACGCTGGGACGGGGCCTGCCGGGCGGCGCATCTAGCTGGTCGAGCGGTTTTTTGCCGTCGCAATATTCGGGCACTTTGTTTCGCAATCAGGGAAGTCCGGTCCTCAATCTGGCGAATCCCAAGGGCATCTCGCGCGATGTTCAAGCACGAAGTTTGCGGGCGATCAATGAACTGAATTTCTTGCGCCTCGGTCAGACTGGAAACCCGGAAGTCGCCAGTCGGATTAAGGCGTACGAGCTTGCCTTTCGGATGCAGCAGACGGCGCCAGAACTGCTGGATTTGTCCGGCGAAACGCAAGCCACACTTGATGCGTACGGAGTCGACCGGAAGGACAAACCGACCGGTACCACCGCTGGCTTTTCTGGCTCCTACGCGCGGAATTGTCTGCTGGCTCGACGAATGATCGAGCGTGGGGTTCGCTTCGTGACATTGTTCCTCTCGACGTGGGATCACCACAGTAACCTGGACAGCGGCCTGAAACGCTATACTCAAATCGCCGATCAGCCCGTCACTGCGTTGCTGAAGGACTTGAAGCAACGTGGCCTGTTGGACGAAACGTTGGTCGTCTGGGGTGGCGAGTTCGGTCGCACTCCACTCGGGGAAAACCGAGTCAACTTCAAGACGGTCACGGGCCGAGACCATCATCCGCATTCCTTCAGCATGTGGCTAGCGGGAGGTGGCGTGAAAGGCGGTCAGGTCATTGGCGAGACAGACGAAATCGGTTGGGGGGTCGCGAAGGATCCTGTCCACGTGCACGACATGCACGCCACAATCCTGAGGCTCTTCGGCCTAGACCACGAGCGGTTGACATACCGATTCCAAGGCCGCGACTTTCGACTCACCGACGTGTCGGGTCAGCTTGTCAGCAAGCTCTTGCCGTTTAGTTAATCCAAGGCCCCAACCCGAACAAACGGATGACGACGGCGAGACCTGGAGTGGAGGCTTAAAGATCGACGAACGTGAGGATGTCACCTATTTCGACGGCGTGCAGGCGTACGATGGGATTGTCGAAGTGCTTAGAATCGAGACTTCTCTTCTATTCAGCGTGAGTTCTCACACTTCTTGCTCCACAACCCATGGAGAGCGATACGTTCGGCTCAACATCGCCTGTGCTTTGTCGTTGCCGTTGATTCCTTCCGTCTCTGAGTTAATCAATAACTTTTCGCCCCCAAGTCGGTAGCTGATGGTGGCGTAATGCACCAGCAGCGTGCTGATATGGCCTGACTCAATATCGGCGTTGGGTGTTTTTCGAGTACGGACGCAATCGACGAAATTCTGCTGGTGTGGTGCATCGGGAAAGCGGCCATACATCTCGTCGCGGACAACTGGATGACGATTTTGTGGACGAATATAAACCTGCCACCCTGAACCCATACGACCCACAATCATCATCGCCTCGCTGCCGTAGATCTCCACGCGTTCAGCGTTCTGCGGCCAGTGCGGAAACATGTCACCGTCGCGAATCCCGTGATCGGCCTTGAGCATGTACGGCGTATTGAGCGTCATTTCGAAGGTCATCATCAAGTTGTCGAATTCGAACACTGACAATTGCGTGTCTGGCGTTTCCGCCGCCCCTTCACGATCATAACGGGCGCCATTTGAAAAGACGGATTTTGGATAGTCCACACCAACCAGCCACCGTGCAATATCGACCTGATGGATGCCGTCATAGTGCATGTCGCCGCCGCCGTAACGCCACATATAACGCCATTGACGGCGGAGAGTTTCGTTGTAAGTGTGTTCAGGGGCGGGGCCGTTGAACATGTCCCAGTCGAAACCAACGGGAGCTTTACTGTCCACAGCCATCGGGAAATTGCCCTCGCCCTTCTGATTGAAGACGCGCACGAGGTCAATGTCTCCGAGCTTGCCGTCGGTGATGTATTTCTTCGCGGCGTGAAGGTACGGAGCCGAGCGATTTTGCAACCCGATCTGAACGACACGATTGTATTTCCTCGCGGCCTTGACTCCTTGCATTCCTTCCCAGCAGTTGTGGCTTTGAGGCTTCTCGCAGTAGACATCTTTGCCGGCCTGACAACTCCAGATCGTTGCAAGTGTGTGCCAGTGTGGCGGCGTGGCGATGATTACCCCATCGACCGACTTATCTTCGAGCATCCTGCGAAAGTCTTTGGCGTACTTCGGCATTCGCCCCCCTTGGAGTGCGGCGATTCCTTTCGCTCGAGTGGCGTACATCTCGGGATCGACGTCACAAAACCAAGTGAATTCGCAATCGCCACGATCGGCGAATGCCTGCGCAAGCGTATTTCCACGCCCGCGGCATCCGATGATCGCTAGGTTTAGCTTGTCGTTGGCGGGTGTGGCACTAACCGAACGCGGATTGGACAACAGCGTAAATCCACCGGTGATCCCCAATGTTGTAGTTGTGGAATCTTTCAAAAAATCCCTGCGACTGGAATTCATCATGTAGTCAGCCCCTTTGTCACCATAACTGCAATTAAGAAATCTTAAATACAAACTGTTAGTTTAGTGAGTGTGGTTCGCCGTAGGGAAATAATCCACCAAATATCAGGATTTGCTGGTAGGCTGCCTGATTTTTAAGGATCACATCATTGGTGGGGGCAACGGTTAGAAATATACTCTTAGTCTTCACAACCTTGGAGTTGAATGATTCGATTAGAAAGGAAAACCGAAAAACGCATGTGGCGATTCAAAAGCACTCAGCCATTGTTTTTGAAATACTCTCTTCTGCCTGATCCTTCTGCATATAGGCGTTTTAGTAATGACGAAAGGATTTCGCTATATACCCTTGGTTTTCTAGCGCAATTAAGGCTTGCTCAATCCCAAACTCTTCATCTGATTACCCGCGAAACGGTAGTGAAACCTGCTGTCAATTGAGCCGAAAAATGTCAAAGCTTCGGGATAAATCACAAAGGTATGTAATTTGATATGAGGGGCTGTAGGATATTTGTTAGCAGTGCAGGCCGTTTAAAGCTCCGGTACTCGAACCGAATTTGCTTGTTTCAATCTGCATATTCTGTAGCATTGAGACAAACAGATTGCTTAGTGGTGTATTCTTCTCGCGATCGAATACTATGTGCTGGCCGTGCTCGAAACCCCCGCCGGCCAACAGGATTGGAAGATTGGTGTTGGTGTGGGTATTCGCGTTCCCCATGTTGCTGCCAAACAAGATCATGGTTTGTTCCAATAATGACTCTTCACCGATTTGCCTCGCCTTCATGCTTTCGATGTGTTTGCTAAGCAGTTGCATCTGACGTAAGTCGGTGATTTCAAGTTGCCTGAGGTGATCTTTCCGTTGTCCGTGATGACTCAGATTGTGGTAGTTAGCAAGTGATTTGTTTTCATTGTCGTAATGAAAGACTCCCGTTTCAAACGCATCGATCATTAATGTCACAATACGAGTAGAGTCGGTTTCTAAAGCAAGGCGAGCCATCGTTAGCATCAGATCTAGTTTTTCGATGAATCGTGAGCGATCGGTGATGTCCGTGGGTGGAGGTGTTTTCGTGACCGGCTTGGGGGTGACTGCCCATTGCCCGGAAGCACCAAGCCTCTTCTCAAGCTCTCGAATTGAAGTAAAATACTGTTCGAGTCGCTTGCGATCGAATTTAGATACGCGTTTTTTAAGGGAGGTAGTGGTTTCGCTGATTGCGTCGAGAATGCTTTCCCGACGTTTGAGTTTTTCGACAACCTGCTGCTGCTGTTTAGCGGACCCCTGCGTAAACATCTGAGTGAATAATGCCGCAGGGCTATCGAGGGCCGGCAGTAGAACACCATCGCGAGTCCATGAAAGACTGCGGAGTGCGGTGTTTAAATTGACACCTAGGTTGAGCGTGGCGAAGCGTGTCTGACGACCTAGTGCTTCGGCCGCATATTGGTCCAGCGAAATAGTGTTTCGGAATCGACTTCCGGTTGGGTGCTTAGCCGATGTAAGGAAGCAGTTTTCAGTGGAGTGGCCGCCCTCGACGTATGGATGCGAAAGGCCTGTGAAGACGGTGAAGTCATCGCGATGATCCTGAAGTTGTTCTAGATACAGCGAAGGACTGTATTCTTTCCCGGCGTGTGTTGGGAAAAAATATCGGGGCAGAACACCTAGGTTGTTTGAAATCAGGAGCATCCGCTTGGTTTTTTCGGTTGAGTGAGCCTCGGTAGTGCTTTCCAACCAAGGGAGCGCAATGCTGATCCCTGTTGCTCTTAAGAACCCTCGCCGATTGATGATGGGGTTATTCAAGTTCGACTCCTGTAAATAATCGGCTTTGAATGACCGCGTGAAAGATGTCTCTAGTTAAGAATCCATTTGGCTCACACTGGTCTAGAATGGTCTCGATTTCTTCGTGTTCTGAGATTCGAATGGGGGTCCCTGTCGCGTAAACTACTAATTGGACGGTCAGAGACCGAGCGAGTCTACGCGACTGTTGCTTGAGATACTGTTTGAGGTCGTGGATGTTGTCTAATTGCACTCCATTTGAAAGGGTGGCTGAGCTGTCGATCAACCAGCCCTCAAAGAAACGATATTCGTGCCCAGCGCGGTCAATGCCGATCACTTCTTTACCAGAGTCGAGACTACGGTATTTCTCTCGCCATCTCCCATAGATATCGAAGTTCTCGAGAGCGAACCCAATCGGATCAAACTTTGCATGACAAGCAGCACACGTTTGATCTGAGGCATGTGCTGCAAGTTGTTCCTTGAGGGTTGTTGCTCCTCGTATATCGGGGTCCGTTGCTGGAATATTGGCCGGAGGTGGTGGGGGCGGGTCGCCGAGTAAACGGTCCATGACCCAAGCGCCCCGAATAATAGGTGAACTGGCGGTGCCGTCGGCCGTAACTTTCATGACCGCCCCTGTGGTTAATAGTCCACCGTAAGGACTGTCGTCGGGAACACTGATACGTCGTAACTGTGAGCCAGATTGTTCTGGCAAGTTGTAGTGACGGGAGAGGATGTCATTAACGAGAACAAAATCCGCATCGACCAATGTTGTGATTGGGAGGTTTTCCCGCACCATATATTTAAAAGTTTCGTAGGCCTCTCGTTGCATCGAATCGATGAGATAGTCGTTGAGCCTATATTCCGGATAGAGACGAATGTCAGGCTCATCCCGCCAAACGGCTTTGATGTCTAGCCAGTGAGAGGTGAATGGGTTAACGAACTGGTTGAAGGAATCTGATTCGATCAGTTGGTCAGTTTGGTTACGTAGATGCTCTTCTTGCAGGAGGTTCTTGCCAACAGCCTGCGTTTGGAGTGACGCGCTTGGGCGGGAGTTGCTTAAGAAGTGCGATAGTTGTTCTGCGAGGGCGAGTTGATGACGCGTTTGTGAAGACCTGGTTAGTGACGTTGGATCGATCGTGTAAATGAAATGCGCGGAACTTAGAAAGGCGCTGTAGCCAGTAAGCAAGGCTTCGGTCAGCGATCGTCCCGTTTTCAGTTCGTTAAGCGTCAACTCAAGGAAAGGTTTTTGTTCGGCGCGAGTTAGCGGTTGGCGTTGAGCCTGTTTGATGAAACGCTGGAGTAGTCGACGGGCATCAGCTTCCGCGTTCTCTGAAACCAATTCAATCGGGAGGCTGCCAGTTGACGTTGTGATAGGTAATGCGTCAAATAGTACCCGATGTGACGCCGGTGGCCAAATTGAGGGATCAATTGGCCCCTCAATTTCCAGCCATCGATAGGCAACGCCCGGATGACCATCCTTCGGCATGGGAGGAAAATCATAGTATAAAGGCGCATTGGGAGGGTTAATGGCTCTGGGCTGAGGTAGACCCAGGAGGCTGTATTCAAAAGTTTCATTTTTCTTTAATTTGATAATGGTATTGAATACGGTTGGGGTTGGCGGGATATCCATGATGCCACCGGTAGCTCGAACGTCCCCCGTAACATCGGGACCTGAGACTTTGCGGGCTCTGAATGTCATGGGGATCGGCTGAGAGGCTGGTCTCAGGATAAAATCCGTTTTCTGTAATACCGCTCTTGCTGAAAATCGAACACGGTAGAAGCCGTCTTCACTTGCGCGGAAGCCGTTGGGATATCCATAGTATGGCCATGTAGCTGATCGAAAGATTGCAAGCTCGATACTTGTATCAAGTGGATCCTGCTTGCGGATTTCCTGAAGGTCAGGGTTACTAAGTGGAAGACGTTTGTTGTCTTTGGCGTAAAACATTGCCTCCGGTCCACCAAAGGTCGTTGTTCCGGTGTACATGTTTATTCCCTCAAATCGACGTTTTGTCGATGGGCGCGGTGCGACTCCGGACGCCACAGCCTTGCGCAAAGCCGCATCGGTGGCCTCAAGGTAAGCTGTCAGTTGGACACGGGAAATATCGAGCTTCTCAGTGATCCGATTTGTGTGATGCGACTCTCGGTCTTCCGGTAGATAGTCCTTTATGTCCAGGTCTGGAAGCTCTAGCAGGTCACACAGATTTTGTTGGAACTCACCACGTGTTAAACGACGAATTGTTCCTCGCCCATAGAGCGCGATTCGCTGTCGATCTAGTTCGCCTAAGGAATTGCCGAGGGTCCTGGTGAATGCATGGCGATCTGCCTCTGGCATGTTTCCTTTGGTAGGCGGCATTTGTAAAGAGTCTACCTTAGTAAATACCTTTTCCCATTGTCGGAGAACTATGGGAATATCAAGGTTCCATTTAAGTGATGCAAGATCGAGATTGTTCCCGTGTTTGTTTGCGTTGTGACAATCAGTACAGTAACGCCGTATAAACGCCGAGATTTCCCGAAATTCCGGTGAATTCGCCCTTAGTACGGGAGCGGTCATCAGGAGAAGCAGGGCAACAATCTGAGAGTTGCGAATGGCATTGGACATTGCAGAAACCATAAAGGATAGTTGGCTTGGCGTAATAATGTGACTGATATACGGCCCAATAGGCCGGTTACTTCCCAGTGGTATCGAACAGAGACGCTTAGGTCGCACCTTCTATTTTAGCTGATCTCAAGCGAGGGTGTTTATCTCTCTAACCTATAAAAACAGGAGAAAACTATATTCTGGATCGTGCATTACCTACAGGTCACAGATGATGACTGTCTAAGGGCAACGCGGAATACGACGTAGCACATGCACGTAATGCCTCGCATCGACTCGCAATCCCAAAACACCGCGCATGAAAAAAGGCTAGTTTTGCCGAGTAATGCGAGTTCACGCGATACCATGCAAGCTAGCCAAATGGGCGATGAGGGACTCTACGGTACACGCGTTTAAGGCTGTAAATAGAGGGTTATTGGACAGTTCGGAAACCGAAGCGGTGTCACCCGCGGTGACAAATCCAACACTGAGTGAAACGGTGGCTCTACTGATCGATGGCTGGTCTAGAATCACCACGCGTCAAAAGGCTCGGCTGAGCACGTGGTTGCAGCTGGGAAAGGAGAAATGGGACTAGCGTGTTAGTAGCGATGTTATTGAGTGAACACACGAAGATGCAACGGATTCATCCGAAACATTGCTTTACCGCACGCCGGCACAACGCTCACGCGACTAAGGGCAAACTGCCAGATCATTCATTTTGAAAGAACTTTCAGCCGTGTAATACCGCCCCAATTCGCTACAGCAGCAATAACGTGATACCGAACGGTAAGTTGCGGGTAAAAAACCAGAAACTACTTGCTTCTGGATTGGAGAATGTCGACAATGGACAGCCCATGAATATCTTGTCTATGTCGCCCGCAGTTATTTTCCGGTCGTTATTTTCTGAACGGGTTGATGCAACTATGCGCAGCAGGTGGAAGAAAAAAAGTAATCAGCGTCATTTGGGTACAGCTTTTGGGCGGCATTGCTACCGCCGCCAGCAGGAGCATAACATGAACCAAATGAAACTTCTCGCAGTCGTTCTAATATCACTAACTTGGTTTGTCACCAACGCCGAGGTTTTAGGCGCTGAGAAAAACAACCAACGGCCCAACATCATCGTCATGATGGTGGACGACATGGGCTTTGCGGGGCCGTCGATCGCGCCTTACAACAACCCCCATTACAAGACGCCCGGTATGGACCGCTTGGCCCGCGAAGGCATGTTGTTCACCGATTTTCATGCAAGCGGAGCAATTTGTTCGGCCACGCGAGCGGGCCTGGTCACCGGCCGCTATCAGCAACGTGCGGGTATCGAAGCAGTCATTCACCCGTACGACACACATCCCGAGCATCGCAAGGGACTGCATGTAACCGAGGTGACGTTCGCGGAATTGTTCAAGAACGCTGGCTACTCGACAGGGCTCGTCGGCAAGTGGCATCTTGGCTATGCGGCAGAGACACCGGCCTACCATCCAATGAACCATGGCTTTGATTACTTCATGGGCTACGTCAGTGGCAACATCGACTACATCAACCACTGGGGCGACCATATGAAGCACGACTGGTGGCATGGTCGCAAGGAGACGGAGGAAGAGGGCTACACCACGCACCTGATCAACAAGTACGCGTTGGAGTTCATCGAACAGAACAAGGATAAGCCATTCTGTCTTTACGTGGCGCACGAATCGCCGCACGCCCCCGTGCAGGGGCCGGACGATCCCATTCAACGCGGCCCCGGTGCGAAGAAACGAACAACGCCTCATGCCGAGGCAATGAAGCAGATGATCCTGGAAATGGACAAGGGTGTGGAACAGGTTCGCGCCAAGTTGATCGAACTGGGCCTTGAAAAGAACACCCTGTTTCTCTTCTTCTCCGACAATGGGGATGCACCGAACACGGCCACCGGCAGCCCGCGATTCCGCGGACACAAGGGTTCGGTCTACGAGGGAGGCACCCGTGTGCCGGCCGTCGCCTGGTGGCCCGGCAGGATCAGGCCAGGCACTCAAGCCAATGACTTGAGCATCACGCTCGATGTGATGCCCACCATCCTGGCCGTCGCCGGCATCGATCCACCGAAGGAACGCTCGCTCGACGGCATCGATCTGTCGCCCGTACTTTTTGAGCAGAAAGCCTTGCCAGCTCGCCCGCTCTTCTGGGCCGACCTGTCTAATAACGGTTCGCGCTCGGAAGCCTTGCGTGATGGTCCGTGGAAACTCGTCGTACAACATCCCCAGGCCAAGCCCGGCACGTTCGAGAACGAAGCGATTGAATTATTCAACTTGACAAACGATGAGGGTGAAAAGACGAACCTTGCTGCCAGTCAAACCGAGCGTGCCGCCGCTATGCTCAAGCAACTCAAGGCATGGTATGCCGAAACGCAAGAAACCGCGTCTCCGCAACCGGGCGGTTGGATTCGTAAACCGCACGGTGAGTTGCCCGAGCTTTTGGCGGCCTCTATCTACGCAACCCCGAATGTGGATATTTCCGTACCCAATGGGCCGTACACGCTGCAACTCCTTCTTTATGAAGGATGGCGATCACGGTCTGCGGATATCGTGATCGAGGGGAAGACGGTGAGAAAAGCGTATGACATGTTCAAAGAGCAAGGGGGAAACTTCGACCATGGAAGCGTACTCCGCCATACTTTTATTCTCACCGATGGCCACATCAACATTGAAATCAAGGGCCCCCTGCATCTTGGCGGCTTGATTTTATCAACGGGAAAAGAAAATTCCCCCGATCGAGTGGCGATCGTAAAAAGCCAGGCAGATCTCGACCTCAAAGACGTCATTAAGGCGATTAATTTCGGGGATACGAAAGGCTTAACCATTGGCAATATCAAATTTGCCGCCGCTGCGGTCAACACCACGGTTGTTGGGGTGACCAATACGGCTGGCGGTGATGTTCATAGTGGCGAGTTTGAACAGCGACTCCCCCAGATGCAGAAAGCGAAGGCTGCATTGAAAAAGTCCGCGTTCTTCAATGGCAAGGACCTCACCGGCTGGAAGGGCAACGGCGGTTACTGGTCGGTTAAAGACGGCGCCATCGTGGGGCATTCGGTGGTCAATGTACCGAAGAACGAGTTCATCTGGTCCGACGTTGAAGTAAAGGATTTCTATTTGAACGTCGAGGTAAAGTTGACGCCAGATGATCGCAATGCGGGGATTCAGTTTCGCTCAAAGCCGTTGGATGCTTACGGTAATGCGCGCGGTTATCAGGCGGACGTCGGTCATGACCAGGTGATTGGCAATGTGTGGGGCAACCTGTACCACGAACATGGTCGCGGGAAACTGGACTGGAATGATCGCGCCGTCCAGGTCGTGAAGAAAGGTGACTGGAACCGGTATGAAATTCTTGCAGTCGGCCATCGCATCTGGACGGCGATCAACGGCAAACTCTGTGTGGCGATTGAAGATCCAAAAGGCGAACTATCCGGCAGGATTGCGTTTCAGATCCACGCCGGCCCGCCTCAGACAGTCCACTACCGCAACCCAACGCTGACACATAATCCGAAGATTGCTCTTGAGAAGCACACCAAGGAACAATTGCTCGCCGCCTTACCGAAAAAGGCGGAAGCCCCGAAACCCGTTACACAAGCTCCGATCGCGGTTCCATCTTCTCGCTGGTCGCGATTGATCGCGGCAATCGATCTGGGCTCCCAGGGCGAAGCTTGGGCCAAACCGGCATTGGATCACAGTAAATGGAAAACCATGAATGTGCCTAGTCACTTTGACACCACAGAGTTGCCTGGATTCGACGGTGTTGTCTGGTTCCGAAAAACAATCGAACTGTCGCTCGAACAAATCCAAGCCGTCGCAACGCTCCATCTCGGTCAAATCGATGACATGGATGTTACTTGGGTGAACGGCATACGAGTTGGTGGCTATGAGAATCCCGGTCACCATTACACAGTACGTCACTATCCGATTCCTGCAGGGCTCCTGAAAACAGGTAAAAATACGATCGCTGTTCGAGTGATGGACACGGGTTCACCGGGAGGTATCGCCGGTAAACCAGAGCAACTGTTTCTGCAGTTGAACAATGAACGTATCTCTCTCGCCAATCGTTGGCACTTTGCACCCGGTGCGAACTTGGTCGCGATTAACGAGCAGGGACTGGTTCCGGCACTGGTTCGACCGCTCACTCGCCCGTCGAGCCCCGTCCCGGCATTCGCTGATGGGTTTGACATTAACTCAGATCAAATGATCGCTGTTATCGGCAGCACGAATGCTTTGGCAAGTAGCCGGCACGGTTATTTTGAATCGTTACTTTGCGCTGCCTGGCCACAATACAAAGTTCAAACCCGTAATATCGCTTGGCAGGCAGACACCGTTTACCGGCAACAACGCCCCCGTAATTTCTATGCTGCCGAGAAACCCGACTACGGTGAATTGGACGGTCGCAACCGCATTCAGGCAGACGTCGTGTTCTTCTGGATGGGGCAAATGGAATCTCTTGACGGCCCGGAACACCTCGAAGAGTTCGTATCAGCCTACTCACAACATCTCGATCAAATCGCCAAATATACCCAGCGGCTCGTACTGGTTACACCTGTGCCGTTTAGTAACCCACTTGGTCTTGAACTGGATATCGAAAGACGGAATAAATCGCTTACCGTCTACGCACGCGCCATTCGGGAGATTGGTCGCGAAAGGGAACTTCCTGTCGTGGACCTGTTTACGGCCTTGCTTTCCAAGGAACAACGGAAAGAATACTCACACAACGGAATGCATCTTTCTCCGGACGGACAATGGCTTGCGGCTCAGGTATTTGCCTCACATCTTGGATTCGCCGATCGAGTCGTTCATATCAATAAGCCTGAGTCCAAACCACGACTGCTACCGGAGACTGCGGACCAACTACGACGCATAATCAAACAGAAGAACGAGCTTTGGTTTCGCTATTGGCGTCCAACTAATTGGGCGTTTCTGTACGGCAACCGCCAGACTACACCCAGCAGTCGTGACCACAAGATCCCATCTCGCCGTTGGTTTCCCGAAGAACTGAAGGGGGCACTTCCGCATCTGATTGAAACGGAGCAGCGAATTCACGAGGCAGCGAAAGCAGCGAGTCGAGGGACGATACAATGAAGAACGGCGTCCGAGATAATTCGTGGCAACCAATGGGAATGCTGACAGCAACCTTACTGTTTTTTCTTGTCGGTGGATCGACTGCACAGGCTGACGATGTCGCGCGGCAGGCACACCATTTATTAGCCCAAAAATGTTTTATCTGTCATGGACC
Organism: Planctomycetaceae bacterium; assembly: GCA_018660825.1. Classification (GTDB taxonomy): domain Bacteria; phylum Planctomycetota; class Planctomycetia; order Pirellulales; family Pirellulaceae; genus UBA721. The sequence continues at coordinate 17,804 of JABJJO010000130.1, forward strand.
AGACCGCAATAGCGAAGCTGCCAAAGAGACAGATTTGAGACTCGACCTGCGTAAAGTGGCTCTCGAATACGACGCCATCGTCCCGAGCGACCCGGGGGCGAGTGAATTGATAAAACGTATCACATCCCAAGATTCCGATTCGCAGATGCCCCCGCCAGGACACGGCGATCCCTTGTCCAAACACGAAGTGGACGTACTCCGCCGCTGGATCGAGGCAGGTGCGATTTATGAACTACACTGGTCGTTTCAAAAGCTCCAGAAAGCCGAGATTCCCAATGGCACGGAACGTCGTTCATCTGGCAATCCCATCGATGCGTTCGTACTCAGGCGACTCGGCGAGAAAATGATCCAGTCGTCGCAAAAAGCTGATAAGCGGACTCTTATCCGGCGGGTTTATGCCGATGCCATCGGAATGCCGCCTTCACCGGAAGAGTTCAAGCGATTTGTAGATGATCCTGCTCCCAATGCCTACGAACAACTTGTCGATCGCGCCCTTAAAAACCCCCATTTCGGAGAGCGCTGGGCGCGACATTGGCTCGACGTTACCCGCTTTGCTGAGAGTGGTGGTTTCGAATTGGATGGAATGCGTCCCCACGCCTACCAATTTCGAGACTTTGTGATCAAAGCGTTTAACGATGACCTACCCTATAACCAATTCGTTCAGTGGCAAATCGCAGGTGACGAATTTGCACCCGATAACATCGAGGCGCTCAAAGCGACCGGTTTTCTTGGATGTGGTGTTCGCAATGCCGTCATTACAAAAAACCAGGTGGAGAAGGAACGTTACGACGAACTCGATGACATCCTTTCCACGACCATGACTTCGATGCTTGGCCTCAGCGTTGGCTGTGCCCGTTGTCATGACCACAAATTTGATCCGATCACCTCAAACGATTACTATCGCCTGCTCTCCACGTTCACCACTACGGTTCGCGCGGAAATAAGCGTGACGAAGCCCTCAACCGAAATGGATAAGGCGCTGGAAGTTTTTGAAATTGAGACAGCGAGACTCGTTGCTAAACTGGCAGACTATGAAAAGAAATATCGCAACAGCGAATCATACACGAACCCCGTGATCGCTCACCAACCACTGTTACTTACCCCGTGGCAGTCAACCGGGCCGCTTAAGACGACCGGATATATAGCCGGACACAACGCCGTTTTCCCACCTGAGAAAACGGTTGGTTCACAGCTCGGCTCGGGAGAATGGCGTTCCAGACCGGAACTCCTAAACGGAACCAGCCATCGCATTTCCGAAACTAACAGCGTTTTCTTTTTCCACCGCTCGATCACCGCCGAATCGGCGACCCCAACGGTCCTTTCTTTCGGCGCCGACGATACAGTTAAAGTTTGGTTGGACGGGGAACTGATCGCGGAGCGAATTGTTGCAGCGGCCGTTAATCCTGACCAAGCGTTGGCTCATGTAATGCTAACAAAGGGCAAACATCAGTTGCTCGTAAAAATCGTTAATGGCAATGGTGTTGGCGGATTCTATTTCAATGTAAAGCAACAAGGAGTTCCCAAAACAATTCGCGACATTATGACGACACCCGTCCTGCAACGAATCCCTCAGCAGGTCGAAACTCTGCTCAACTGGTCACGTCAGTTCGACGTGAAATGGCAGCAACTTTCCACGGATATTGAGAAACACCTGCCAAAGAAGCCAAAACATCCGCAGCAGACGATCTTCGTCTCGACCGAGGGCAGGACTGGGTTTCGACCAAGTATCTATAACGTTCAGGGCCCAGAGTTTTATGAACGTACCTATATCCTTAATCGAGGCAACCCAAAATCAAAACTTGAACCCGCCACTCAAAGCTTTCTGGAAATCCTCATGCAGCATGCCGACAAGGAATCGCATTGGATCGAGCAACCACCAGCCGAAAGTCAGTCCTCCTATCGTCGCAAATCACTCGCTAACTGGATTACCGATACACAACACGGTGCCGGAAGTTTGCTGGCGCGGGTGATTGTAAATCGCCTTTGGCAACATCACTTCGGAACTGGATTGGTAACAACGGTCAACGATTTTGGCACACAGGGAACCCTACCAACCCATCCCGACTTATTGGAATGGCTCGCCAGTGAATTGATTGAGAACGACTGGAGTTTGAAACACATTCACCGGTTGATCCTCACCAGCGATACATTCCAGCAGAAATCCACATTTTCAGGAAACGCCTCCAAAGTCGACCCTGAAAACAAACTACTCTGGCGTTTTACACCCCGACGACTGGAAGCCGAGGCGATTCGTGATTCGATACTGGCAGTATCAGGTCAACTGAACCGCACCATGTTTGGACGTGGCACACTTGATCCCGGACAAAAGCGGCGGAGCATCTACTTTACGGTGAAACGCAGTCTGCTGAACCCAATGCTCAATCTTTACGACGCGCCGGAAAACCTGAAAAGTGCCGGCCATCGCAACTCGACGACAACAGCTCCTCAGGCACTGCTGCTAATCAACAGCCCTTACATCCGCGAACTGGCGCAGGCATTCGCTTCCAGGATCGCACCACAGTACTACACAGGACCCAATGCCGCCTCAGAGCTTTTGGCGGCGTCTATCCATGGCTCGCCGAATGTGGATATTGTGGTGCCTAATGGGCCGTACACCCTGCAACTCCTTCTTTACGAAGGGTGGCAATCACGGTCTGCAGATATCGTGATCGAGGGGAAGACGGTCAGAACAGCATATGACATGTTCAAAGAGCAAGGGGCGAACTTCGACCATGGAAGTGTACTCCGCCATACTTTTACTCTCATCGATGGCAACATCGACATTCAAATCAAGGGGCCCCTGCATCTTGGAGGCTTGATTTTATCAAAGGGAAAATCTGATGCCGCGGATCGGGTGGTGATCGTGAAAAGCCAGGCGGATCTCGACCTCAAAGACGTCATCAAGGCGATTAATTTCGGGGAGACGAAAGGCTTAACCATTGGCGACGTCAAATTTGCCGCCGCCGCAGTCAATACCACGGTCGAGGGCGTCACCAACAAAGCGGCGGGCGATGTGTATGCCGGACAGTATTCGCAGAAACTACCCACGATCCAAGAAAAAAAGACACACCAACCATTAGATGACGACCTTGCGACGTTCGTCAGCAAGGCATATCGGTTAGCTCTTAACCGTGAGCCTTCCAAAAAAGAACTACAGGTTGCGATACAGTTCATTATAATACAACAGAAAGATTACGAACAAAACAACTCTGCTCATGCGAGGTCTACCGCACTCACCGACTTTGCACAGGCAATCTTCTCACTTAACGAATTTATTTACGTCGATTGATTGGGAAACCATCACTTAACGCTTCAATATAATGACACACTCATGATGCGTAATTACTATCACATTTTGTCGCCCTGCATTGTCATACTATTTAGTATTACGTCGCAGGTTAGTGCAAAGGTTCTGGACCAACCTGATTCCGTTAGCCAACCGTATTCAGAGAAGGATATTGAGATTCTCTTTGAGAAACACTGCATTCGCTGTCACAACGGCACGATGCAAAAAGGCCATATTCGTCTGGATAATGTAAAGCTTGACTTCGCCCGTGAGCGGGAACTGTGGGATAAGATTAAAGAGCAGATCGTCACCAACGAAATGCCGCCTAAGCAACCTTTCTTGAGTGCTGACCAGCGCCTCAAATTCACAGACTGGATCAACGCTCAAAAGGATAAGGTCGATTGGTCCGCACATCGTCAGGCAGGGCATGTCACCTTGCCGATGCTCAATCGTACCGAGTACGAAAATACCGTGCGGGCGATTTTCAATGACGGTGGCTTTAAAAAACACCTGACACATGTTGATCTTTTCAAAACCCTTTCCGATGACGGCGTCGGGGATACTGGTTTCAGTTCCGACCGCGATTCACCGTCTTTGGCCATGACCGGCGCTCGTCTGGAAAAATATATCCGCATCACTGAAGACGTACTCGATCATTATTTATACACCGACAGGCCAATTACCTATCAGGCCGAAGCCGAAAAAATGAAAGCGACTACCGCTGTTTTGACGCCAACGGCAAACGGCATCATGATCAAGGCCAACCGTGACTCGCTCTACACCCGCTGGTACTATCCACGCAGCGGCTGGTACGCCATCAATGTCAAAGCGTGGGGTGAACGTATTGATAATCGAGGTTGTGCCGAGATGGTTATTTACCTTGATCGCGAAGAAGTCGGTCAGGTTCGACTGCTGGCAACGAGGGCTCAGCCGGGAAATTATCATTGCCTCCTGTGGATCGCGAAAGGTCACCACACGCTGCGTTTTCGTCCACAGCGCGCAGGCATGACGGACGATGAGGCGCAATTGCCCGTGCCCCCGCCTTTTCCCGACAAACCGGTTATCGCTGACTTTAATGACCTGGGTTTAGGTACAGGCGTGTATATGTGCATGGACAAGATGGAGATTCATGGTCCGCTGAACCAGTTACCGGAAGATTTCAACAGGAATGAGCAATATAGAGAAGGGCTGACTGGGCCACCGACAAGGTCAATTATTACCCAACAAAATACGCCTGCTGCGGAGAGAAATAATGATCTGGGCTGGGAGAAACAGACAGGGCTCACCATAAACCGCGAGGTCAGTCATCAAGAGATTTCGAGCAAATACACCAATGTATGGGTCATGCCATTGGTCAAGACTGACTTTTCCGCGCCACCACCGGTGGCCACGTTAATTGCAGCTGAGGGTACAGGCCGCAGTGCCGCTAGGCAGGTCATCAGTCGCTTCGGAAAAAAGGCCTTTCGTCGTCCCGTCAGCGTTAAGGATGTTGATTTTTTTCTCGAGTTCTACGACGCAGAAGTCGCCACGGGTGCTGATCACCGTGCCGGCCTGAGAGCCTCCTTATTTGCCATTATGATTTCGCCGGATTTCTTTTACCGTATTCCACAGAGCGGCACCGCAAGGAAGGAACGTCGCTTAGACTCTTTTGAAATGGCGTCGCGTCTTTCTTACTTCCTGTGGAATTCGACGCCTGATGAGGAATTATTCGCACTGGCCGAGGCCGGTAAACTGACTGACCCCAAGGTCGTCGACACTCAGGTTGTGCGTATGCTCAAAAGCACGCAAGGCAAACGTGCGGTAGGATTGTTTGCTAGGGAATGGTTGGGTTACCGTGAGTTGGGCGTTACGATCAAGCCGGACGATGCGCTATTCAAGAACACCTATTACGCCAACGATATCGAGAGCCTCTTTAAGGAAGAGACGGCAACGTTCGTCAATTACATTTTCTCCGAAAATCGTCCTCTGGAGGAGCTCATTACCGCCGATTACGCATTTTGGAATAAACGTTTAGCTCAGTACTACACAGGACCCAATGCTGCCACAGAGCTTTTGGCGGCGTCTATCCATGGCTCGCCTGATGTGGATATTGCGGTGCCCAATGGTGATTACACGTTGCAACTCCTACTATATGAAGGATGGCAATCGCGGTCAGCGGATATCACCATCGAGGGAAAGACGATTCGGCAGGCCTATAACATATTCGATGAGCAGGGCAAGAATTTTGAACATGGAAGTGTCCTCCGCTATACATTTACGCTCACCGATGGCAACATCGACATTGAATTCAAGGAGCACAATCCGAACTTTCATCTGGGCGGATTGATTCTGACAAAGGGTCAGGGACACGCTGCGGATTCAACGGCCGTCGTGAAAAGCAATTCCGATCTCGATTTCAAGAATGTTATTAAGGCGATCAATTTCGGGGAAACAAAAAACTTGAGCGTCGGCAATGTCAACTTCACCGCCGCCGCCGTCAATACCACGGTCGACGGCGTCACCAACAAAGCGGCCGGCGATGTGTACGCCGGGCAGTTTTCGCAGAAATTACCCACGATCCTAGTAGACAAATCGTACGTACAATTAGGTGACGACCTGAGGAAGGTTCAACTCTCGGCGAATTCCAACCGCGGTGGCTTACTGGGTATGGGCAGCATTCTGACGGTCACCTCGCACCCGACACGCACGTCAGCCGTTGACCGCGGTTTGTGGGTTTATGAGAAGCTTTTTGGCAAGCATCTTCCCGATCCGCCGGTTGTACCAGCCTTGGAGCAAGGCACGGGAGAAGCAGGTGCCACGAGGACGTTTCGCGAGGTCCTTGAGCAGCATCGAGAGAATACACAATGTGCTTCCTGCCATAATAAGATCGACCCCATCGGATTCGGATTGGAAAATTTCGATCCCATCGGACGTTGGCGAAACATCGATGGCGGGCAGCCAATTGATGCAACAGGTGTGCTACCAAATAGCGGGATCTTTGAAGGCCCAAGAGAGCTAAAGCACAGGCTGGTTACCGACAAAGCAGATTTCTATCGAAATATGGCACAAACCGTACTCACCTATGCACTGGGTCGAAAACTACAGTACTATGATCGTTCGGAAGTCGATAAAATTGTCAAGCAGCTCATGGAGACGAACGGCCAAAGCCACGAACTTATTAAGATGGTGGCCAAATCTTACCCCTTTAATCATGCGACCAATCACAAGAAAAGTGAGAAATCCAAATGAATAAAACAAGACGAACAATTTTACGTGGCATCGGCGGAGCGGTCATTTGCTTACCTGCTCTAGAATGCTTTGGTGAAATCACAGATAAGAATGCACCCGTCAGATTCGGCGCTATGTTTATGCCTAACGGCGTCAACCCACCCGACTGGGTTCCGCAAGGAGTCGGCGAAGCCTTTGAATTGTCACCAATTCTGACACCGCTACAAAAACATCGTTCGAACATCACGGTGGTATCGAATTTAATGAATGAAACTTCTAGTTCGGATCACATCAAACTGACGTCAGCTTTTTTGTGTGGACAGAATCATGTCGGTCAGAAGTCTGAGGCGTCGATCGATCACCTGATTGCTCAAAAGATTGGAACCGGTAGTCGAGTTCCTCATCTGCGTCTAGGCACTGAACCGCCGCGCGCTCAGGGCTACCTGACGTGCAGTAATGTCAGCTGGAATGAAGACAATGTTCTTCTGGCACCCGAACTTAATCCACGGGTAGCGTTTGATCGCATGTTCCGGGATTTCAATAGCCCGGAAGCACGGCGCAAGGCCCAAGGCCAGCGCAGTATTCTCGATGCGGTACTCCATCGATCAAAATCGTTTAGCAGAGATTTGAGTGCCTACGACAAACAAAAGATGGATCAGTATTTTTCCTCGATCCGAGAACTCGAAGAACAGCTCGACAAAATCATCACTCCACCTACGAAAACCGCCGCTGGATGGACACCCTCTTTATCTGCAAACGAGACCACGAAATCTCGTCCGCCTGAGGAAGTTCCGGACAACGCTGAAGAGTATATGGATGCCCTCATCGACCTCATGATTCTCGGCATGTGGACCGATACGACCCGCGTCGCCACTTTGATGATGGGCCACGGTCTCAGTCGCAAAAACTTTGCATTCCTTGACGGTGTCAACAATGACCATCATGTCACCTCACACCATCGCAATAACCCCCAACTGCTGAAGGAGTATGAGATCATCTGCCGCTGGCATGTCCAGCGGTTACAACGCATGATGGATAAGATGGCGCTCATTGACGAAGGTGGCAGCAGCTTACTCGACAACTCGTTAATGCTTTTCGGTGCCGGCATGTCACAAGGCAACACGCATAGTGGATCTAATATTCCTATTCTGCTTGCCGGTAAAGCTGGTGGCGCTATGAAGACTGGGCGACATATACAAACCGCTACGAATACTCAACATAGTAACCTCCTGCTCTCCGTGCTTCAGAAAATGGGCGTAAACAGGGAACGATTTGGGAAGAGTACCGGCACAGTTGACTTAAGCTAAACGGTTAGTTTCACGCAATACTACACTATGTTCCACATAATCCCCATTCCCTTATGGCTCCGAGCGACAATGCGACATATAAGTTTTATTTTCTTCGTCACAATTATATTTGTCGCTAGCATTTTTTTCCGAATTGGCCTTTTGGTCGCAGCACAAAAGCCCAACGTGATATTGATCATTACTGATGACCTGGGCAACACCGGTCTATCAAGTTGGGGATCGTCATTTTACGAGACCCCGCATATTGATGCATTGGCAAAGAGCGGGGTCCTCTTCAAAAACTTCTACAGTGCTTCTTGCCTGTGTTCCCCTGCAAGGGCTTCTTTGATGACAGGGAAGTATCCGCAGCGGGTAGGCATCACCGAGTATATTGAGTCGACCCGAAAAACGGGGCCTCACAGTCATGAGACCACCCTTCCGCAGACCGAGATAACACTGGGTGAAGCTTTCAAAAAGAACGGCTATCAAACAGGCTATATTGGCAAGTGGCATTTAGGTGCGGAAGCAGGGGGCTGGCCCAAGGACCATGGCTTTGATTGGGCCATGGCTTCCTGTGAGCACGGCGCTCCGGGTTCAT
>JABJJO010000211.1 GCA_018660825.1 Planctomycetaceae bacterium
GTAACCTCTGCATTAGCTAAGGGTGATTGGAACGCAGTTCTTGCTTTAGACCCAAGTAATAGCGAAGGGTTACGGTTGCAGGCTGCTGCAAAGAAGGCTGTCGCTGCTGAAAAAACTGCAATTCTAGCTCGTGAAAGTTTAACCAACACGCTGGGCATGACGTTTAACAATATCCCTGCTGGCACATTCTTGATGGGCACATCAGTTGATGGAACAGACAAGCATGATGATGCAGCCCAACATCAGGTCACGATCACTAAAGCGTTTTATATACAAACCACTGAGGTCACACAGGGACAATGGAACAAATTGATGGGTACTCAACCGTGGATGGGTTGGTTCTTTTCACGCTACGGCACTTTAATAGGACAAAATCAACCGACGACTAACGTATTTTGGTCCGATGCCGTGTTGTTTTGTAAAATACTTAGCGAGAAGGAAGGCAAGACGTACCGCTTGCCAACCGAAGCGGAATGGGAGTATGCCTGTCGGGCAGGGACCGAAACACGGTGGAGCTTTGGCGACGATGAAAAGGTACTTGGTGATTACGCTTGGTGCACTAAAAATGCTTCCGTTATTGGTCAGAATTTTGCTCATCAAGTTGAATTAAAAAAGCCCAACGAGTTTGGGTTGTACGACATGCACGGCAATGTATGTGAATGGTGTCACGATTATTACGAGAAAGATTATTACCGGCAGTCTCCTGAAAAAGACCCACAGGGACCAGCAAGCGGTAAATTTCGCGTGTTGCGCGGTGGGTCGTTTTTGGGCAGCAACATGTCCACTCGTTCAGCTTATCGCGATAGGGGTGAGGAGCCAGGTAACAACCGCGGGTTTCGGTTGGTTCGTGAGTTGGATTAGTTCCGTAGTCATCCTCTACCTCTGCAACTCTGCTTCTCTGAACTCTGTACTCCCCTCAAATCTACGTACCTACATTTTTATTCATCTCTGGCTGGGGTAGGATAGTAGAGTTCTCAATTGCTTTGATGAGGCGTTGTCGATCTAGTTCGTTATTTGGGTTCATAGGGTTTTGTTATGAAATGGTTGCTGATTGTTGTGTTGGTGTGTTCTGTTTTGGCTTCTGGCTGCGCCGGACCGGTTTACGTTTGTCCCACTTGCGAAGAAGAAGTGTCATCGATTAGCACACCGTCATGTGTACATTGTGGTCAGGAGTTCGATCTTCGCTTCGGCATTAGTCCTCGCCATCCAGACCCCGAAATTGAGAATCAAATGCAGCAAGCGCGAGACGAAGCGGTGGAAACCAAAGCAGCTTACGATGCGGCGATTGAAACTAACTCGACCGACTAATTTAGTTGGTTCCGCCGAAGCACCCCTGGGATCCCAACTCGCTCTACCCCCCCCTATATATCTTCCTCTCAGGGAATTTTTGAAGAAGCGAGGCCAGAACATACCAAGGGTGCAATTGAAGTACATCAACTTCTAAGCAATTGTTTGTCCACGCCGAAGCACCCCGCTGGATGGAATCATCCCGTAATCTATGCCATAATTGACCCGTCACCTCATCTGGATCCTTTTCACTATGCAAATCCGCTGTCCCCACTGTCAAAACGGTGTTGAAGTTGTTGATGAAGTTGAATTCAACGACATGTCCTGCGAAAGTTGCGGTAGTCATTTCAGTCTGGTTAGCCATCCAGATACGGAAACTCTTGCACCTAAAGAAAAGATGGTGGATCAATTCCGATTGGAACAAGAAGTTGGTACAGGTGCGTTTGGTACTGTCTATAAAGCTCGTGATACCGAACTTGACAGAGCAGTAGCGCTAAAAATTCCGCGTCGCCTAAACATGGCGGAAGAAGAACAAGATCAATTTCTACGTGAGGCACGAGCAGCGGCGCAATTGTCCCATCCAAACATCGTTAGTGTTCACACGGTGGGCCGTGATGGCGACACACTCTATATCGTTAGCGATTTTGTTGATGGTGTGGATCTAGCTGACAAATTAACGGTGACTCGCTTTACTCCCCGTCAGTCTGTCTTGCTTTGTGTAAAGGTTGCTGCAGCGATTGAGCATGCACACCAGCATGGTGTGATCCACCGAGATCTCAAGCCCAGCAATATCATGCTTAATTCGGATAACGAGCCACTAGTAATGGATTTCGGTCTTGCTAAACGTGATGCCGGAGAAATCACCATGACTTACGAAGGTAAGCTGTTGGGAACTCCGGCTTATATGCCACCCGAACAAGCACGAGGTGAAGGTCACGATGTTGATGGCCGCGCAGATATATACTCAATTGGCGTGATTTTATTTGAGCTGCTTACCGGGGAACTTCCGTTTCGAGGTAGTGCGAGGATGCTGCTTAATCAAGTTATTCATGACCAACCGCCTTCACCCAGAAAGCTGCAGTCTGCGATTCCCAGAGATTTAGAAACGATTACGCTGAAGTGTTTGGAAAAAGATCCAGACAAGCGTTATGAAAGCGGTGCGGAACTGGGCGAGGATCTTCAGGCTTGGTTGGATCATAAGCCGATCAAGGCAAGGCCCACTACTTGGATGGGACGTAGTTGGCGGTGGTGCAAACGTAAGCCGGCGGTAGCAGCACTGAGTGCTGGGATGCTGTTGATCCTGTTGGGCGCGACGGTAATATCGACGGTTTTTGCGGTGTCCGCGACACGTGAGGCCCGTGAGGCGGATGTACAGCGAGGGCTGGCAGAGTCACGTGCGGTAGAGGCTAGACAAGCTCAGGAATATGCGGATGCAAAAGGAGAACTCGCCGAGGGACAACGGAAAATTGCGGAGACGCGACAGTTGTTGTTTGAATCGCAAAAAATCGTCGCGTAAAATGCATTGTGGAGTGCTGAGCAGCAAAAACAAATCGCGGAAGAGGAAAAAACAGCTGCGCTTCGCCAAGCTTATATATCCGACATGCTGTTGGTACAGCGTGACTGGGAGGATGCGAATATAGCACATGCCCGGGAGTTGCTGGATCGATACAAGAATAGCGAAGTTAAGGGATTTGAATGGGATTACTGGAATCGCAAATTGCAACATAATGTTTACACCCTCACAGACCATTCAGCTACTGTCTATAGCGTCAGCTTCAGTCCAGACGGAAAACGGATTGCAAGTGGAAGTCGGGATACGA
>JABJJO010000047.1 GCA_018660825.1 Planctomycetaceae bacterium
AAAAACTATAATTGACGGGTTCCAATAGAATTGCACTTAAGGGTCTGTATTTACAACCTTTTATTGTAATTTGAATTTACGCAAATCCGAGTTCCTAAATGGTGCTCGATTTGTTGATTGCAGCGATGTGATATTTACTTTGATTTAGCTGGTTAATGAGGATTTAGACACATGTCTGATCTAAAACCCAGCAGTAACTCGATATCGAGGGATAGTAAATGACGATAGGAAAAAATCGTCGTGACTCCTTGCTCCGCAAGGGGAAGCACATGTTAAGAAATAAAAATCAGGACAAGCCACGTGTAGCATCACGTCAACTGTTTCTTGAGTCTTTGGAAGATCGCCGTTTGTTAGCGGTTGGTCCTCAATTGATAGGGATCCAGCCCAACGACGGTGAGTTGTTGTTGTTTGATGCGCCGGATTATATCCGCGACACGGCTCCCCGCGATCTGCTGTTCCGTTTTGACGAAAATCAGGTATTTTCTCCTACGAATCTCGACGGAATTCAGATCACGCGCAGTAATCTTGACGGAGATTTTACGCCTGCGAGCGTCACAACCGATTTCAACTCTGACGGGGTGTTGGAGATCAAGTTTTCGGCGACTAAACTGGGCGTCGAACAAAACGATATTAAGCTGGTATTTAGCAAACGAGATTTAGGTGGCCCGGGAACTCCTTCGATTGGTGTCGTTGGTAAACGAATAGACATTAGTTTAAATATTAATGTAGGAAATGAATCGTCAGCTGCTGACTTAGTTACAGCATTAAGTCAGAACGATGCTGCTAGGGCGTTGATACAAGCGGAAATCATTGTTGGTGATGAAGATTTTGATATCGCATCGCCATCGAATAGTTATTCTCCATTGTTGACGTCAGGTGCAAATGATGTCGTCGTAACACCAGGCTATCAGGGTGTGGGTGATTTCCCCAATGAGATCATCGTCCGCTTTGCCGAAACGCTACCGGATGACCTGTATCGCATCGACGTATACGGAGATGGTCTTAATGCGTTGCGTAACGATCAAGGGGTTGCATTTGGTGACTTAACGGATGATGCAGTTGATGATGGAATCGACCAATTTGTCCTGTTTGAACTCGATCTCGGTGCGCAAGTGATTGCGGTTGTCCCCCAGCCGGTCGTTCGCCAAACTGATGGTTCGCTTGTCCAAAATCGAAACCAAATTGTGGTTTACTTCAATGCCGATGATTTAAATCCAGCATCTGCTGAAAACACCAATTTTTATCAGTTGATTTATACAGGTGCAGGTTCAAATGGCGGTGGTGGTAACACGGGCGAAGCGAATCATCCGACGCTTTCCAATGTAGATGATGTGGTCATTTCACCGCAAACAGCCGTATATAACGCTGAACTAGACGCTGTTTTACTGACTTTCGCTGACAATATCGACGACCCAACACGCACTTCTGGCGCGTATCGTTTACGCGTCGGTTCTTCTGAGAATCGTCCATTACAACCGGTTGAATTTTCTCCAGTGAGCGATCCGGGTTCGACTTTCACAGGTGTTAATAACAGTGGAATCAAAACTGTAGTTGACCTCGCAGCCAATTGGGAAACGGGACACGTTTTGGTGGTACTGGATGATGGTGCGCAGTTTGTTGACGGGGAAGTATTTACGGTTGAAGCGGCCAATGGTTCTGGTGCGCAGCAGTTTGAGTTTGTCGATGCGGCTACGGGCGGAACGGTGGATGCGGGCAATGTCGCAATCCCCTTTGATTCCGTGGCACCGACAAGTAAAGCAGTGCTGGCGGATTCGATTGTAACTGCCGTAAAAAACTGGGGTGTTGCGACTGGTGTTGATGCAACGGCAGTAGTTTCTGCAGGTGTGACAACTGTACGAATTGACGGCGATGCGAATATATTGCTTGGAGATAGCTTGCAAGGTCTCGGCTTAGCAAATGAAGGCATCATTATTAGTGAACAGATTACGCCACCAGCTTTAACTAGTGATAAATACTCTCTCAGATACCCTGGTGCTGATAGTGAGCCCGGACACCGCGATATTGTGATCGATTCCGCGATGCATGTTAACGGTTATGATCGCGCTGATGGTATTCGCACGGTGCAATACAACTTCCAACAGGAAATAGGTTTGATTCCGACTGCCAATGGTGGTACTGGAATAGCGTTTAATGACATTACAGAAGAGCAGAAAAACCGCGCCCGAGAGATCTTCCATTTGATTTCGGAATATGCGGGAGTTCAGTTTGTTGAAACTGTTGACAGTGGATTAATAATTGCAACCGGTGACTTGCGCAGTGTTGGATGTTTTGTCGGTAACTGTTCTCCAGGAATTATTTCTGCGCCTGGTGGCGTAATTGGTCTAGCCGGCAGCACGTCCAAAGGTGCAATCGCCATTATGGACAATGCGGAAATCTGGAATGACGAGTTTGGTGGCAACTGGTTCACGACGGCAATTCATGAAATTGGGCACCAAAATAACCTAGTCCATGCTTATGATTTAGAAGCAATGATGGGGAATTCCCATACCCCAGCTGTTGAAGAGGGTTTTCCGGGTAATCACGATATTGTTCATTTACAACATTTAATGCGGCCGGAAAGTAATGACATTGATATGTATGAATTCAATGTCACCGAGGATGGCGTGTTCACCGCGGAAACGATGGCAGAGCGATTACTTGGTATTGATGGTCAAAACGAAGTACTTGATACGTCGATGAGTTTGTATCAAGGACGCGTAGTAACAAATGTTGAAACAGGCGCCCCTGTTTTTGACAGTAATGGTCAACTTCAGCCCATATTGGACGGTAACGGGTTTGAAATAAAAGATCTTATAGCCCGCAATGATGACTACTTCAGTAAAGATTCCTTCTTGGAATTGAGACTACGTACTGGAAAATATTACATCGGCGTAAGTGCTAGTGGGAACTCAGTATACAACCCATCCGTTTATCAATCTGGACTAGGCGGGCGCACACAAGGTCGATATGATTTGCGACTAAACTACCGTCCCGACGTGAACCGTACAATTGTTGATTTGGACAATCCAAAAGATCCGGCAAAACCGGCAATTGAGGATACATCTTTTGATGGTGACGCAGATGGAGTGCCAGGTGGGGTATATAATTTCTGGTTTAACGCAGCTGTACCGAGCGATTTTGCCACGGGGGATGAATCACGTACTGTCTATGTAGACAAATTAGCTCCCGACGGTGGTGACGGTACCCTAGCGGCACCATTTAATTTGATTCGAAATGCTCTAAATGTAAACGCATCGGGTCAGCCACTTCCAGTACCCAACCCAAATGCAGTTGATTCCGCCCGTGGTGGCGATATTTTGCGTATTGTATCCAACACAGGTGCCGATGGAGACATTCGGACGGAAATTGATAATCTTGCGTACGAAATTGGTTTCAATTCGTTGGGTAGCGTACTCGAAGATGGTGCGATCTTTGAGGTTCCTCGTGATGTAGCCGTTATGATTGACGCGGGAGCCATCTTCAAAATGCGACGTTCGTGGATTGCCGCTGGTAGCGTATCCGCAAGTCCCCTGCGCGATCATAGTGCCGGTGTTTTCCAAGTTCTTGGTACGCCGTTGTTCGTTGATCAACTTGGAAACACTGTTCCTATTGGTGGAGATTTTGCCACTGCGACCGTGCTGCCTGCCACGACTACAGGTGATGCTAGCGACGGACTGGTACACTTCACCTCTTACGATGATGAAGCACTCGGACTAGACCAGTTTTCTTTCAGTACGACTCCGTCTAAAGGTGACTGGGGCGGGATAATGTTCCGCAGCGATATTGATCATGCGGATCAGAGTCGCTTCGACTATGAATCACAGGGAATTTTTCTGAACTATGTTAACCACGCAGACATCCGTTATGGTGGTGGCGAAGTTTTGGTGGAGTCGGTTAACCAGATTGTTGCTCCAATCACCATAATGGAAGCGCGCCCAACAGTCACACATAACAAAATCAACAATAGCCGAGATGCGGCGATCAGCGCAACGCCGAACAGTTTTGCCGAAACGAATTTTCACGCACCGGCCAATCAATCACTTGCTGCCGTCCCGTTTACATATGATTATACGCGTATTGGTCCGGACATTTCATCGAACACAATTCTCGATAATACCATTAATGGGCTGTTTATTCGAATTGAAACACCCGCATCTAGCGAACTACAAAAGCTCACCGTGTCGGGTCGTTTGGATGATCGGGATATCGTGCACGTATTGCAGGAAAATCTAATTATAAAAGCCAACCCTGGTGGCCCTTTCTTGGAAACTGTTGAACAACAACTTGACCTCGTATCGCTTACCGCCCTGCAACTTCCCGAGTCAAGTCTTGTTAATGGCACTTTTAGTTACCGCATGGTATTCGTCGATGCCAACGGATTTGAAAGTCGTCCGACAACAGCGACAGGGGATGTAAACGTTGCTGCTGCCCAAAATGCGGTTCGATTATCACAGCTATTAACTGCGCCTTCCGATTTCGTCGCACGCCGACTCTATCGTAGCACGACGGACCCTATTACGGGGCCATGGGAATTGATCGCTCAAATTAACCAATCTGACACAGAATATATTGACGATGGGACTACCATTGGCGGAATTCTCTCAGAAGCTACCCAACGTTTACGTCCTCGTTTAGATGCTAGCTTAGTGATTGATTCACAGGTTGTGATCAAAATTGACAGCAGTCGTATTGAAATCGAACCCGGCGCCCAATTCATTGCGGAAGCGACCGATGGTAATGAATCAATTTTCACCAGTATTTTAGACGATCGATACGGTTACGGTGGAACCTTTGATACCACCAATGATGGAGCAATTCCTGCGGCACCAGGTAATTGGGGTGGTTTATATGCGTACCCTGGCAGTAGCATCAGTCTTGACAATGTTGTCGTGGCCTACGCGGGCGGTGTGAATCGAATCGAAGGCGATTTTGCGGGATTTAACGCCATTGAAATCCACCAAGCGAATGCTCGAATTACCAATAGTGTTTTTGAGTTAAATGCCAACGGTCGTGCAGCGGTTGGACCGGCGAATCGTTTTGGCCGTGGGCAAAATGCCCCAAGCGTTATTTTTGTGCGTAATACGCAACCCACAATTCTTAATAATACTATTCGTAACAACACAACGGATCAGGTAGCGAATACAGCGGCGATTAGTATCAATGCTAATTCGCTAAATTATCAATTGAACACCGATCTGGGGCGTTCAACAGGATATGCTGACGCCCTCAGTGGCTTTGAAGATAACCACGGTCCATTAATCGTCGGTAATCGCCTTGATAACAACGATATCAACGGCATGGTGGTGCGTGGAGAGACGTTAACTACCGAAGGTGTATGGGACGACCAATCGATTACACATGTGTTGTTCGATCAGATTGTCATTGATGATTTTCATACTTACGGTGGGTTGCGATTGCAAAGTAGTGCGGACGCAAGTTTGGTCGTCAAACTGTTGGGTGCGAATGCCGGATTCACTGCTACGGGCGACCCACTAGAAATAGATGACCGTATCGGGGGTGTAATTCAAATAGTGGGTCAACCAAAATCACCGGTCATTCTTACATCATTCCTTGATGATACGCGTGGTGCGGGCGTGCAATCTAACGGGGATCCAATAGTTGACACGAATAACGACGGAGCGGCAAGTCAACCACAACCGGGCGATTGGGATACTATTTTGATCGACCGTTTTGCGCATGACGCTAACGTTGAAGTAGTTTTGGAAAACGAAATCAGAAGTGCTAACGCTCCAGGTTCTAATGCGTCAGCAACTTCTGCGGAATATTTAGGATCGTTAGCGAATAATACAAAATCAGGCGATGATATTCGACGGCTTGGGTTTGATGTTAACGGGTTGATAGGCAGCAGAAGTGACATGGACGTTTACAGTTTCGAAGCGGACGCTGGAACGGAAGTCTGGGTTGACTTTGACCATACAAGCAATTCACTCGATGCCATTGTTGAGCTTATCGATGGCACCGGGGCGGTCCTTGCTAGATCTACGAACTCGTTAGATGAGCGCGATG
The DNA here is from genome assembly GCA_018660825.1 of Planctomycetaceae bacterium. Taxonomy (GTDB): domain Bacteria; phylum Planctomycetota; class Planctomycetia; order Pirellulales; family Pirellulaceae; genus UBA721. Next base: position 6,028 of record JABJJO010000047.1, read on the forward strand.
GTAAAATCGCCTTGTTTCAGGATAGCAGTATCCCCACAACGGTCCATCCAATGGCTAAAGTAGATGGGTACGGCGGAGTTGATTATTGGCAACTTAACAAACGGGATCCAGGATTTCGTCTAGTCATGCCAGGACCTGTTGGTACAACCGGTGCATATCATCTGCGTGTTCGCAGTAATACTGCACCGGATCGAATTCACCTGCTCGATGCAGGTCTTAGTTCGGGTGCCTACCAAATGAGCATTCGACTAGGCGAACGCGAATCGGTTGCCGGTTCGACAGTACGATACGCGGATATTGCCTACGCAGATACTGGTGTGACAGTTTTAGGGCAACCTATACATTCACCCCTGGGTGGTGAAAAAACGGAGTCCGGCACCAATAATTCGCGGCTGACAGCAGATTTTGTCGGTAATATTCTTTCAGTCGACCGCGGTGCGACGAGCATCGGTGGCATTCTGAACGGCGCTGCTGATGTCGATTGGTATGAATTCAACGTCAATGGAAATAGTTTACAGGGCGGTGTGGATGATGATCCAGATCCGGATGCATCATCCGGTAACCTGTGGTCGTTGACATTTGATATGGATTATGCCGATGGATTAGGCCGAGCCAATACCTCGATCTATATTTATGATGAAAATGGCAACTTAGTAGCCTTTAGCGGCGACTCGAACGTTGCCGACGACCAACCTCAACCTAATGTTGATAGTCAACTAGAAGATCTGAGTCGTGGTTCGGTTGGCGTCACCGATCCCCTAATTGGTCCAATTTCTTTGCTTGAAGGAACGTATTTTGTAGCCGTCACAACCAACCAAGTCGTGTCCGCTGAGCAGAGTCAATATTTAACACCTGGCGTTGCTAATCCGTACTTGCGATTGGAACCGGTAAATTCAGTTAATCGAATCGCTGAAGATCACCTGGACGTTTCGGGTGCGGCTGGTCATACGACCTATGAGAACTCTGAAATTCGCGATCTGTTTCGCGATCCAGATGACGATGCTTTCAGAGCAGTGGACTGGAATCTTGGTGATGTGACGTTCTATGTGTTACGCAATGACCCGACAACAAAGGGCAGCTCTCAGGTATCTACGGTGGATCCATTCACCGGTGTAGCCGAAGTATTGAATTTTTCCAACGCAGGTTGGGACCTGAACGATTTTGATTTTAATGCAAATAACGAATTATTTGCATTTTCGTCTGACGCGGACGATGAGGGATTTCGCTGTGAACCCCGAGATGCATCGGCTGGTCAGTATATTCAAATTGATGTCCGCAGCGGTGCGGCCACGGATCGAGGCGAAACCGGAATTTTGACATACGAAGATCAAGACGGTATTCCAACCTCAGCCGAGAGAGCGTTTGATGATTGTGCTCAGCCATTGGGCGTCGGGTTCCATACGGATGCGATGCTGTTTGATGGAAATAATCGCCTGTTTACTGTTGGACGCCGTGGTGATGATGGTTATTTTGATTTTGGTGCTGGTGCTGACGTTGGAGCTTGGTACCACGGCTCTCCGGAAAATCCAAATGATCCTAACCCAGAGAAGGACTGGTTAAGAAACATCGTCTTTCAAATGAACACGGCAACCGGAAATGCGTTGGGATCTGATGCCGATTCAAATATCAGAAACCCCTGGACAAGTCATTATCCGGTCGGTCGGATTGATCTGACTGGACAGGTTGAACCTGAGGCGATTGTTACCGGATTGGCAGAACACCAGGGTCGTCAGTTTGCTATTGATCACGAGGGTTATCTGCATAGGATGCAAAATAACATTCCTGGTAACACCCCCAGTGATGCTTTTAATGGATTTGATTTAGACCCAGAGGCAGGATTTTCAGTGGCCGTTTTTGAGAGAACGGACGCCGGCGATGTGGATCTGGAATATAACTTCCAGGGGCTGACGGCACCACCTTCCGTTGTCGAAGGGGGCAGATACAACGATTTGTTGTTTGCGGTCACCTATGACGGGAAAATTGTTGCCATTCAGATCGATGACGATCATTTTGGTGAAGTGGCTCGTGTATTTGTAGATGGACAGTTCGAAATCCAAATGGTGGATACTGCTGGGGCGCCTCTGTCGGACATCCGAAGTTTAGTTATCGGTAATCTCGAACAAAATCTCTTCAACCTGACTGACTTACGTGGCGGCCCGGATATACTCGAAGGCAGCAATCCCCCCACTGATATCGATAAAGGCCATGGAATTGATCAGCTACAGGACAATAGCCGTGATGACACATTAGGCGATGACCCTGACGATATCGCGGTTCTTGGTCCTGGTGGACTGAGTCTAGCATTTAGCGGCGTCAATTACGATTTTAACGGCGGTGCTCATGGGACAGTTATTTCCAATGAGTTTAGTTTGAGGGATGTTAATGCCGCCGATTTGCCACATTTGTACTTCACATATTTTGCTGATACGGAAAATTCATTCCAAGATGAATTCCGAGTCTATATTTCGGATAACAGTGGACAGTGGCAATCTGTAGCCATGAATGTTGTTAATGCGGGGGAAGGTCCAACTCAAGTATTTGATACCGATACTTGGCGGCAAGTCCGCGTGCCCATGGACAACTTTGCGGGTGCCGACCACTTGAGGTTGAGGTTCGATTTTAATACTGCTGGTGATATGAACTATGGTGACGATCTCTTCAGTAATGAGATTAATACACACGGTTCAGAACTATATGGGATTGATGGATCCTACATTCGTGACGGGCAGAGTTTTGAAATCACCAATAGTGATGCAACTTTTGCGACAACGGTGTTTGAATTTGAGTCGGGTTTCACCATTGTATCGCCTTCGGGTAACGCGATTCCAGACGGGTCTCAAGTTACAATTACCCATACGACCGCGGGCGTTGAGACATTTACGTTTGTTAGGAATCCTGCGTTAGATGGTGGAAATACGATCTTTATTGGGGAAAACGACGATGCTGCTGACGTGGTTCAAAAGCTATCCAGTCGGCTTGATCCTGGCGTGTTGCATCATATAAACGGCGAACGATTAAATTTTGAAGCAGTCAAAATTGATAATCATATTAGTCCGGCGCTGGCGGATCTGGATGAGCCAGGGGTGACGAATGTTGTCCCAGGAGCAGCACTGGACGCCGCGGTACCGAATTTTATCGAGGGTGGCAACGGAGTTGTACCCCCCGTTTTCGGTCCCGATCCTATCGCGATTTGGGTACACGAGGGGATGACGCGTAAAGAAGTTGCTGCTGAAATTCACGATAATCTGGAAGACATTTTTGTTCTGAATTTCGTTCCGGAATCCTACAAGGTCGAAGCGGATGCGAATCCAACTTTAGTGTTCCCTGATGGCTTCAAAATCTGGAATGACATGGTACGTATCATCGGCCATAGTGTGGTCGACGAAGGTCCACTTGGATATCACGCTGGCCCACTTGCGGGTGATGTTCCTATCGCAAACACCGATCCGGGTTTTAACAGCATACAAAAATTCCAGGACAATGATTTTGAGGGTGTTTTCATTGATGACATCATCATTGGTTTGGCTGGACGCGGTGAAATGGTTGTTTCACCGGCGGGAAATGACGCTTTTATTGACAATCCTCTATCTCTCGGCGATGAAGTGGTTACCGGAACGTATCAACTTGAAATACGTCAATCGAGTCCTTTCCAAACTAGTGGTACACCGACGCGATCTTGGAATGTTGACGACCGCATCGGCGACGGCGTTTCGTTCGTCGTTTCTTCCGGCGCCTATATTCACGATTCGGAATTCTTTGATGTATCCGATGGAATAACGAGCATCCGTTTTGAATACGAAGACACGTCCGTTGGTGACGGTGTACAAAGCGGCAATGTTGCAATCTCGTTCGATTCTCAAATGGAAGATTGGGAAGTCGCTCGGCAAGTACGTAACGCGATTAATCGCTTGGAAGTATACTCCCAAGTAAACGTAACCGCAGGGCTATCTGACGGTACAATTAATGATCCAACCAATAATGATGCATTTGCAGACTTACGAGTGGATCCGAACTACACGCCCGTAAGTACAACAAACGTTGTTAACTTATTCGGTGATACGTACTTGATTAATGATCCAAGTAATTTGACGATACCCGAGCCAGTTTTGGTTGGTGAATTTAATGATACGATTCTTTCAGCCACCGGTACGTCGATCACTGGTGTAAACACAACGTATATTGCCAACGGAAATATAGGTGATAATGAGTTCTGGCAAACAGCGTCTTCAACGGATGTTGATCTATTTCAGTTCCGTTTGACTAGCGGTGAAAGTGTGAATATCAAAGTCGATGCGGCGTCGCTAGCATCTGATTTGGATGCGGTCCTTCGTATCTTTGATAACGCAGGAGGCGAATTAGTTCGCGTCGACGACACGTCTGGGCTAGATCCGGAAATCCAGTTCACCGCACCCGCGGGTGGATTGCAAGTCTTTTACGTTGGTGTGAGCAGCGTGCCAGATAATCTTGGCAAGCATGAACTTACCTATAACCCAGCAGACTTTAATACCGCATCTTTGTATACGGCCACCACACTGGATGATCGGCTCGTCGGCCGATTTCTGCGTAGCCCTAGCGGTGAATTGCTGAGTGAACGTGTGGGTGACTATCGTTTGACTATGTCATTTGATAATGAGTCGACGACGTTTGACAGCGCCGTGGATAAGCACAGTGTGATCTATGACAACTTTATCGCTGATCCTGAATGGAATGCAAGTTTTGGATTTGGCGCTGATTATCAACGCACTACATCAATTGCCACGGGTGAGGAATTTGCGGGTGAAATCGGCGGGACTTTTATACGGGCAATTCCCGGGTTTTATGCGGATACAACGATTTCAGGTTTGAGTTTATTGAATAAGATCACAGGTCGAGGCCGGCTAGACCACAATCAGGTAGCAAACCCTAATTTTGATGCTCCGGTTGTGTTTGGCCACTTCGACATTGGTGGCGCTGATGATGATACCCGCTTGGCCATGGGTATTCGCTTCACAAACGATGGTACCGACCTAGCTTGGCAAGCGCATTTAGGTGGTACTGGAACCGGAACACCGATCTCGCTGACACCGGGTGTTGGCGTCGATTGGACTTATACGTGGAATCCATCCGGTGGCGCAGAAGGTGCTGGGCGTTTAACGGTAAACCTTAACGGTACCGTGCAATCGCTTGATATGTCCACCGCTCAACGAACCGCGTATCAAACAACCAATTTGAATTCATTCGGGTTTTGGCAAGCCACGTCACCATCCTTTGGTGGTTTCGGCAACGTTGCAAGTATATTTGTTGACGACGTATTTTATACAGGTACGCCTGTAGATAGTATTGGCGACAGTAACCAGTTACGTGAACAGGGCCAAGTCATCATCCAGTCGAACGAGATTTCCAATTCGGCAAGTTGGGGTATCCTCAGTGACGATGGCGGGCGTGATCCTGCCGAAGGGGATTCGTCGCATATGGGTCCCGCGCGGTTCCTTGGTGTGATAAATACTGAACGCCTCGTTCCAGGTGTCACCATCACGAATAACTTACTGCACGGTAACGTCGGTGGTGGTATTCGTTATAGTGGTACCGACATACTACCAACTGGAGCCGTACCTTTCGGTCGGATTCTGAATAATACCGTTTACGGAACGAATAATGGTGAGACAGGGATTCAAGTTGATCAAAATGCCAGTCCAACTATCCTAAATAACATCTTGGCGAACTTGGGTGCCGGCATCACAGTTGATCTATCTTCTGATACTACGATTGTTGCTGCTTCGGTATATCAAGGCAATGTTGACAATATTATCGGCGTACCGGATTCATTTTCAATAGAATCCGTGATACCGTTATTTGTAAGCCCCGCTACTGACAATTTCTATTTGACGTCTGGCACTGCTCTAAGTCCAAATCCAGCGATCGATAGTTCGATTGGATCACTGGAAGATCGTTTCGGATACCTACAGGTTAAGTCTCCCCTGGGAATTTCGCCGTCACCTGTTATCGCACCAGTAAGAGACTTGTACGGACAACTACGAGTCGATGATCCGAACTCGGAGCCAGTTGGTGGTATTGGCGCGAATGTCTTTATTGATCGGGGAGCAGTTGAACGAGCGTCGTTTTCCGGATCGAGTTCCCGACTCATTGTACCACTCGATAATGATCCTATTGGCGTTGATGAAAATGGTGGTTTAACGACCGTTGTACTAAATAGCCGGCAAGTTGTTTCAAGCTTTGAAATTCGATTGAGCGGAAATGGTGAACCGGGGAATCCTAATGAGAGCATCGGGATTGCTGACGTCAGTGTGACCTCCGAGACAGTGATAGTGCGCAGCAATGGACAGTTACTTAAAGACGGAATTGATTATTCATTTAGTTACAATGAGAGCAATGACACGATTATTTTAACTCCACTTTCTGGAATATGGACGCCGAATCGAATATACACGATCGAATTGGCGAATCTTGACTACTGGAAACTTGACGCAAATGCTGGAGTCAACATTAATGATGGAGATAAATTTTTGGTGCGGGATCTAGTTGGAACCAACGCTATTTTTGAATTTGAACGTGGGTATTCGATTTTGGTGCCCCAGACGTTGCAAATTCAAATCCCGCCAGAGGCAGGCGGACTTGGTGGCGTAGTCGATGGTGAATTCTTCTCCATTCGACAAGGTAATATCGCTCCGGTACAATTCGAATTTGATCGTGACACACCCAGTAGTGTGATTCCGGGACGTGTTGCCGTGCCTTATGGCGTCAATAGTACCGTCGATGAAATTGCTGACGCGATAGTCGTCACGATCGAATCCACTTTCTTAGGTGTCCACCCCGTGAACCTAGGTGAGGGGCGAGTCCATCTTGGTACCAACGAGACGCATGTTCTGGATATTAGCTTGGCAGCAAGCCTCACGCAATCTGGCGTTGCGGGTGGTGTGAAAGATACGGACTTCTTCACGATTGATGATGGATCGAAACTGATTACCTTTGAATTCGAAGATGGCGATTTTGCCGACGGTGTGAATACCGCTGACCTAGCCAATGGCGATGTGCAAATCGACTTTACAACAGCAGATACGCACGAAGTACTTGCGACGAAAATCTCTGCTGCAATTAATGCTGTTGATCTGAATTTAAACACTCAATCCCTGACGAATGGACTCGTACATGTTGGTGGTAGTTTGAACCACTTCCTGACTACTATTGACAGTGAATTGTCACAGCAGGGCTTGCCAGGTGTCCGTCCTGAATTTGGAATCAAAGTACCCACCAGTGCAGGATCCGTCACTAACATCCTAGATACGGAAGAATTTATTATACAATTTGGTGCAAATAATCCCGTGACATTTGAGTTCAACAACTTGGACGTTGATTCTGAAATCACGTTGGGTAATACCGGTATCAATTTTACATATTCCACGACCCTCACTCAGTTTATGAGTGAAATAATTGTTTCAATTAAAGGAGCAGGGCTCGATTTGGATCCCGTTCGCGTTCCTGGAACAGCGTTGATTTCGCTAGGCGCCACTGCCGCGCATTCGTTGAATGTAAACCAAACCGGTTTGACGAAAGTTGGCGGTAACCCTGGTGATCCCGCCGCCCTCTCTGTGGATGTATTGCCAATGGATTATTTTGACGAAACACAAACTGCTGTGCAAATCATACAAGCAATTAACCAACAAGATCAACTTAGTGGTGTGGTGGCAAAACCAAACCGCGCTAATGAAGTGATTGTTACGGGCGCAACTACCGTAAGTACGAACAACGCTAATACTTTTTTGGCGGACGAATGGGATATCCAAACTCCTCGATTTTTACGCGAAATTGAAGATTTAGCAACCAATCCACTCAGGCCAAATCAGCTTACCGGCGAAACCTTCTATTCGATTCAAATTGGTGTCGTGGATTATGATACGGGTGACGCTCCCGATGGAGTCGGCATTGCACCACAAGATTCTTACCCGACGATTAGTGGACACAACCCGGCTATTCATATGTTTGAGGGTTCTATTTTCCTAGGCGAACGAGTCGATCGCGATGTAGATGGTCAACCAAGCATAACGGATGATCTTGACGGTGAAGGCTATCAAGTTGATATGACATCTGCTCCAGGATTGTCGTTCGATGCCCCTAGCACTTCAGGGAATATCATCATTGAAGATTTGATCGACGTAACGGTCTTAGCAACCGGCGCTACGGCTGTTGATGGTGAGATTTTGAATATCGGCACAACGAATTTCGAAATCGATTTAGCCGCCGGTGGTTTTACCGCCGGTAACCAGCAAGTTGTCGTTAACGTGACTGATACTGAAACGGATATTGCGACAACGATTGCAAATGCAATTACCGCGGCCGTGATACCCAATGTAAGCGCCTTAGCTGCAGGGCCAATAGTGACCATCACGCGCACCAGTACGGATGACGTTAGTGATAACGGTGCCACCGGGTTTAGTGCCGCAGCTGCAGTTGCTAATGTTCTGGATGGTGACACATTCAAGATAATAGGATCTTCTAGTTTTCTGACCGTTGAATTCGAAGATGAATCAGTCAGTAACGGATTTGTTGCTGGAAATCTAATTGTGGGCTTCTTACCTACCGACGATGCAAATGCGATTGCCGGCACCATTGCGCAGACGATTGTTGACGCAGAGTTTGATCTCAATTTGAATCCCATTGCACGTGAGGGTGGTCGAGTTGAATTGACCGGTAATGATGCGGACGGTGTGACTGGTGTGGACGGAGCACCGATTGGATTTTTCAATCCTTTCGTCTCCACGGCGTTGGAAATCACGGTTACTACCGACGGGCTGTTAGACGCTTGGATTGACTTTAACCGCGATGGCGACTGGGATGATGCTAGCGAGCAAATCGCCTTTAGCATACAAATGTCCGCAGGATTGAATACGATCGCCGTTCAATCGCCACTTGAACCAGAGTCCGTTGCCGGTGAAACCTATGCTCGGTTCCGATTTAGCGATGTCGGTGGCTTGCGATCGACCGGACTTATCGTGAACGGAGAGGTCGAAGACTACCTAGTGGAAATTGTAGATGGTCGACCGCCGGAACCCTTTAATGATCCCAGTGGTGCTACGCTAGGCTTTGCGACCACTGAAGACCTGCCGCTACCAGTACTACCGACGGATCCGAGTTTGCTGGACAACGATATTGATGTTGACGGAAATGATTTTCAAGTCAATACCTTTGACGCAACGAGTGCCTTGGGCGCGACGGTTACAGTTGATATGAACTTGAAGAGTGCCGGAGCTAGCAGTGGAACGTTTACCTACGATCCAACCGCCGCAGGTATTGCCGCTCAGGAACTATCAGTCGGTGAAATTGGCTTGGATACGTTTACCTATACACTTATTGAAGAAAACAACCCTACGATAAATGGGTATGGTTTTACCTCACAAACATCCGGTACCGTAACGATAACACTCACGGGTGTGAATGACGCTCCGACGGTTAGCGCCACCAGCATCGCGGCAGTTGAAGATGGCTTAACGGTTGACGGTTCGTTTGTGGGTGACGACGTTGATAATGACGATGATGCTTCGACTTTAACCTATACAATTGTCGCAAACTTGGGCGCGGGTGAAGGCACCGTTGTTAATAATAGCGATGGGACATTTACTTTCGACCCAGGTACGGATTTCCAAGATTTGGCCGACGGTGAAACACGAGATGTGTTCTTCACGTATAAGGCGACCGACTCACAAGCCGCGGATTCGGCGGTTGATGCAACTGCGGTGATTACCGTCACGGGCGTGAACGATGCTCCAATTGCAGCGGATGATTTACGGACGGTTGATCAAAATGTGGTGACGACCGAAACTGCGGCGGGCGTCCTAGCAAATGATATTGAGGTGGATGTAGACGGAGTTGTCCCTGATGATGTTATAACGGTCACCAAATTAGGGCCGCTTGACCTGGTTGCTGGTACTTTGACATTAGATCCGACGACCCAGGGCGCTATACTGACAATCAATGGTGATGGTTCCTTCACATACGATCCTACGAATTCCCCTGAACTTATAGGATTGGACGTGGGTGATTCCGTCAACGATAGTGTCCAATATACGATGACCGATCTAGCTGGTACGACATCGACGGCAACACTGACATTTACGGTGAATGGTGTGAATGATGCTCCTGTCGCTGTAGATGATGTGTACACAATTGGCCAAGACGAAGTGTTGTCTGTGGCAGCTAGTGGTTTGATGGGTAATGATTCTGATCCAGATGACGATGATAGTATCTCCGTTTCGGAATTTGGCACTACGGGGAACCTAAGCGGGACCAGTACTCTTGGTGCCACGGTTGTGCTAAATACTAATGGTGCATTTAGCTATGACCCGTCGACTTCGGTAGCGTTGCAAGCATTGACTCGCACCGATACACCACTAGATGATACATTTACTTATGAAATTACAGATTCTAACGGTGCGACGGCGACAGCAGTCGTCACGGTGACAGTTTCTGGAACGAATAAAGCACCCGTTGCGGTTGAGGACGTGTTTGATACAAATGAAGATACAGCGTTGCCAGTCAATGCTGCTCGGAATCTGTTGACGAATGATTCCGATCCCGAAGGTGATCCGATGACGGTCACCGGTGTTAATGGTAGTACGAACATGACGGGCACCAGTAATTTAGGGGCCGACGTTGAAGTGTTTGCCGATGGTACGTTCAGCTACGATCCAACCGCAGCTGCGGCGATTCAAGCACTTGCGGATGGAGTGGCGGGTGTCGACAACTTTAGTTATGTTGTGGAAGACGGCATGGGTGGTTTGACAAATGGTACGGTAACGATAAATCTAACCGGAGTTAATGACGCACCTGTAGCAGTGGACGACACGATAAATGTTGATCCAGTAACACTCGCACCCTTGGCTCCCCGTAACACAGTTCTTTCCATCGATATACTAGGAAACGATTCAGACATCGATGGGACGATCACCGCCGTTGAAATTGTCACATCTCCTAATGCGGCCGAAGCTGTGATTACTTTAGAAACGAACAATACAGTTACGTTTGTGCCAGCTACTGATTTTGATGGCAATGTGACATTCACGTATCGCATCCAAGATGACTTTGGTACTTGGTCGGGGCCCGCAACTGTTTCAGTAGAAGTCAACGACGCTCCAGTAGCGGTTGTCGACAATGTCCAAGTCTTCGCCGACGTTGCCAACAACTCAACAGCTATTGATGTTTTAGCAAATGATTCCGATGTTGACGGTACGCTAGACCCTGCTTCTGTCCTTGTAACCGTTACACCCCAACACGGTACAATCGTTGGCGTTCTTGCGGATGGTTCGGTTGAATATCGGCCTGATGTCGGGTACATCGGCGCAGATGACTTTAGCTACACAGTGGCTGACGATGACGGAGCTGTTTCTGATCCAGCAATTGTTAACATCGATATTATCCCGGATCCATTTCCATGGCACAACCGAGGCAATAGTCTGGATGTTAATATGGACGGATCCGTTTCGCCAATCGACGCTTTGTTGATCATCATCGAGTTGGACGCAAATGGTTCAACGTTGTTACCTGAGCCGTCTGCCGGCAATAGCCCGCCGCCATATTTTGATGTTAACGAGGATGGCTTTGTGGCACCAAATGATGCTATTCAAGTGATCAACTTCCTTAACGCGAATGCTAATGGCGAATCTGCGGAAGGTGAATTTTCGATTTCAGTGGACATGACTCAATCAGTTGCTGGTGAATCACTCGTTGGTCCAGCGGTTCAAGTACCAGAAAGTCGTGTCGTCGATAACGGCTTTACGGACATGCGAAACATGCGTAACAGCGGTTTAAGTACGATCCGTGGTGAAGTGCTCGAAGATTTGTTGGGTGAAATTGCTGAAGACCTAACCGACGTTCAGGAAGATGGCCTGCTAGTCGACGTCGCCTTAGACGATCTCTTTGAGTAAGCCGTAGGTTGGCAGCCAACTTCCAACGGCGAAGGCTGCGCTACAATTTGCTGATTGGTGGCATTACGGTTAGCCATGTCCATATCACGTGTTTTTTGCATTCATCCGCAAAAAACGCTACGCTATCTAAATAGAAAATGCGCCCGCCCATTGATGAGACGCTCGGTCTCTATAAAGGTAGGCACAATTTGGATACGCAAGGTCCGTCGAATAGCCAACTGTTAGACTTGGTTAAATCTCATTTGCACAAACCGACCTGACAATGGCCTTTCTGATTTGCCTGGAAAACGCTTTGGCTGCTTGGGGGGAGATGTTACTGCTCGGTTTGTACGACAGCGAAGGTGGAGACAGCGGCGCAACTAGACTAAATCTATTCCCCCAAAACTTAACTGTTCAATATCCGGTAGAATTTCATCCAGCCGCGAAGAAGTACTTTCAAGGAGAAGGTTCCCCACTGGGCACCATTTGTTTTAACTATTTTAGAAAACACCAACCATGCAAAAAGAACAAATTGACGATTTATTGAAGCGCACGTTAGATGACTTTAGAGTGTCACGTGGTGAAAAACGGATACTCGAGGGACTGGTTCGCGAGCATGGTGATTCTGAGCAACAACTGGGGTTCTTGCGGCATCGAGCGTTTGCTGTTGCCCGTGAGTCGATCGTGGGGCCTGAAGGTATTGCGGCGATGGAATGGCTGGAAGCCGTAATTAAAGTGTTTCAACCACGGGACGAACCGGATCAGAATAGTTCGCAAGTCTATTTTAGTCCAGGTGATGACTGCCCTCAGATTATCATTAATCAGCTAGAACGGGCTAGTAGAAGTATCGATATTTGTGTGTTTACGATTACCGATAACCGTATCGCGGACGCAATCCGCGATGCTTTCGTGCGTGGCATAGCGGTGAGAATCATCTCGGACAACGATAAATCGCTCGATCTAGGATCGGACATTGAACGACTCATGGGTTTGGGAATTTCGATACGAATTGACCAAACGAAACATCACATGCACCATAAATATGCCGTGTTTGATCAGAAAACGACGTTGACCGGAAGCTACAACTGGACGCGTAGTGCGGACAAGCACAACGACGAAAATTTTCTGATCACCAGTGAAGCTGAAATTAATAGAGCCTATTTGAGCCATTTTGACCGCTTATGGAATGCGCTCGCTTAAGTCCGAACTAGGTGATCGCTGAGGAATTAGTTCAATAATTTACGTGGTTCTACGAATAGTAAGTAGTTCCGCTGCAAGACGTATTATGGAGTAGCGTTATCGGTAGTGCTTGCGCAACCGTTAAAGTCAATACAACCGCTATATATTCGCTGTTTTGTCTATTTATTTTAGTCGGAAAAGTAAAAGAAACACTTCGCACGAGTTTTTTGTAAGCATACTTATCAGAGGCCTTCGCTGTGCAAAATTGCATGAAGGTCGTGTTTGTTCTTTAGGACTTTGAACAATGATTGATTTTAACGAAATCCCTGAGTACCTATTTTCGGGTGAAATGACATGCGCTTCTGGTGCGGTGTTGTTTGTGGTTGCCTATTGGGTAATTTCAATCTTAACCGGCTTAGGTTTAGATGCTTTGGATTTCGACTTAGATTTTGATACAGATACAGACGTTGGTGGTTTTGATGGATTCTTAGGGATCGGCTTAGTACCACTGCGTTGGTTAAATTTGGGTTCGATTCCATTTATGGTGTGGATTACATTTTTATCGGTTTCATTTCTAGCCGCTTCCATTGCGGTTCACGAATGGAAAGAATACAGCGGACCCGCAACCACCGGAGCCATCACTATTAGAGTGTTGTTGAATTTAGTTGCAGGATTAGCCATTACAAAAATTATTACACAACCGATGCGTAAGTGGTTCAAAGAGGATTTCTTTGAACCGAGTGAAATGGTCGGTTCAAGTGGAACGACACGCATTACAACAGGTCCCACTCGTGGCAAGGTGTTCATTGAACGCCAAGCAGGGGATTTGTTTAGTGAAGCTAGGACGGCTGGAGAGAGCATCCCGAATGGAACGCGGGTTACTGTTGTCGGATACGACAGCGATCAAAAAATGTATATTGTTGCCGAATCACCACCGATGGATGAGGACGTAGCAGCAACAACCGAAAAGGGGTCAGATGATGTTTAATAATATTCTTGGTGCAGGTGCACCCGAAGGTTTGATTTGGACTGTTGGTATTGGCGGCGGGGTTCTGTTTTTGCTGTTAATTTTGGCAATCGCATTGAATAAATTCTATCGCAAGGTTAGCCCTGATTTAGCGATTATCCGAACAGGTGTAGGCGGCGTCAAAACTGCCTCTGGCGGTGGGATGTTTATCATTCCTCTAGCACACCAAGCGGAGATTATGGACTTGTCCGTTAAACGTATTGAAATTAAACGTCATGGAAAAGAAGGCTTGATCTGTATGGATAATATCCGTGCTGATATCGAAGTTGCTTTCTACTTGCGTATTTCAGAAAACAACATTGAAAATGTGGCCAAAAAACTTGGGGCGGTTCGTGCTTCTGATACTGCCGCTCTGGTTGAATTATTCGACGCTCAGTTCTCTGAAGCTCTAAAGACTATTGGTAAGCGATTTGATTTTGTTGACCTCTATACAGATCGCGACCGTTTCAAGATAGAGATTACAGAGCTTTTAGGTGATCCAGAAGACCTGCAAGGTTACGAGCTTGTAAGTACTGCTATCGACTATCTAGAACAAACTCCGTTGGAGCTAATGAACGCTAATAATATTCTTGATGCGGAAGGTATTAAAAAGATTACGGACCTCACTGCTCGTGAAGCAATCCAGTCAAACGATATCAATCGTGAAAAAGAAAAAGCGATTGTGAAGCAAGACGTGGAAGCCCGTGAAGCGATCTTGGCCTTAGAACGCCAGCAGGTTGAAGCGGAGCAACGTCAACAACGTGAAATCGAAGAAGTCACGGCTCGTGAGCAAGCTCAGGGTGCTGTGGTTCGCGAAGAAGAACGTTTGCGTGCAGAAGCTCGCCGCATTACAACCGAAGAAGAGCTCCAAGTTGCTGAAGAGAACAAAGATCGCCAGATTATTGTTGCTCGTAAAAACAAAGAGCGAACCGAAGCGGTTGAAACGGAACGGGTGGAACGTGACCGTGGCTTAGAAGCAACGGATCGTGAACGCGTAGTTGCTTTAGCTGATATCGATAAAGACAAGGCGATTGAAGTTGAAAAACGCGCAATCCAAGAAGTGATTCGCGAACGTGTCATCGTTGAACGTGGAGTGGTTGAAGAAACCGAACGTATTAAGGATACCGAACAATTCGCTACAGTCGATCGATTGAAACGTGTTACCGTGACCAAAGCTGATATGGAAGCAGAAGAAGCATTGGTTAAGGAAGTAAAAGCTGCGGATGCTCAGAAGCAAGCAGCCGAACGTAATGCTGAACAAATCGTAATTGAAGCGGAAGCGGAACGACAACGAGCCGAAAAGGAAACGCAGGCTACCAAAATGTTAGCGGAAGCCAAAACGGCCGACCAGGCAGCGAGTGGCTTGGCTGAAGCTCAAGTTCAAGAAGCCAAAGCAGCATCCAAAGAGAAAGATGGCTACGCCGAAGCAGCGGTGCTACAGCGAACTGCTGAAGCCGAAGCTCTCGGACTGGTAGCCATGGCAGATGGTATTGAGAAAGAAGGAACGGCCGAAGCTGAAGTGATGAAGTTGAAGTACAGTTCTGAAGCTCAAGGTATCGAAGAAAAAGCGAACGCCATGAAACTGTTTGATGACGTTGGTAAAGATCACGAAGAATTCAAGATCCGTCTGAATAAAGACAAAGATATTGAAATCGCCGCAATTGACGCTCAGCGTCTTATTGCCGAAGCTCAAGCGAATATCATGGGCGAGGCGCTCAAGAATTCGAAAATTGACATTGTGGGAGGTGAGTCGACATTCTTTGACCAGATCGTTAATGCGGTCAAAGGCGGTAAAGTGATTGACCGCTTTGTTGAAAATAGTGAAGTATTACAAGACGTCAAGGATACCTTCTTTAACGGAGATCCTGAGTACTTCCAAGCTCGCATCTTAGGAATGGTTGAACAATTTAACCTCAGTAGTGACGACGTCAAGGACCTGTCGATCGCGGCATTGATTGCCAAGATGATCGGCTTGGCCAAGACGGATACACTGCGACATGAATTGCAAGGATTGTTAGGGATGGCTAAAAGCAAAGGTATCTCAGATACCGTAGCTGGCGATGTCCTAACGGTTGAATCTAGCGGCAACGCTCAAAGCTAACGTAGCTTGCTTGATGCTACGCTTTGCCAGCCGTGGTGGCAGGTCTCGCGACGACCCTTTTCCAGGGAAAATTGTGAGACCTGCTGGACACGCAAACCGACGACGGTTTGGGGAGACGTAGTCAGTCGAGTATATGCATCAGTACAATCCTTGGAATCAATAGGCTCTCCGTAGGTAAACCGTTACCTCAGGAAAGATTAAGAATTCGTATCATGGCTTCAGAAGAACAGCAATCCGATATTGATGATGGTGGCTCGCCAAAATCAGCAACTCCGCAACTTGAAAGCGGCACGTATGAAATCATACGTAACCGGCTGAAAGGTTACGCGCAAGACTTGCGAGAGCGGTTACAACAATTAGGCCAAATCCGCAAGGACGTATTTGGTTCGATTGAAACGGTCCTGCTTGGATCAGAACGCGTTACGACGGAACACAACTGTGTCCCGCGGGACATGATCGCAATTGGTGACCAGATAATCTTCGGTTATAACATCCACTTTGGTTTGAAGAAGACGACACATATCGATGATGTGTTTTCCGTATACCGATTTGAGGATCACTCATTTCATAGCGTTAAATTAGATTTGATTTCCGATCAACAATTTCAGCGCGATTTTCAGGAAATCTATAAATACTATAAGGATGCGGAGTTTGCCAAGTTCTTTGTCATCGGTCCAAACCTGTTCATGACCTTCAAGGTTGGTAAAGGGGACAATGACGTAAAGAGTTTGAAGTGGAAGATTTCGGGCGATAAGTTAGTTTATGTTGATAACCGTAGTGACCATGAAGTCCATTTTCCTGCACAGCATGAATTCGATTGGAAGCGTCCACCACGTGAATCTTTCCAGGAAGGTCGACATCCCCATATTAGTATTGATGATCGCCTGTTCGTGGAAACAGTGGGTGGTGATCTTACAATTAAGGTTGAAAACAACACTTTAACCGGGGAAGGCATCTACGCGGAATCCGTAGAGCATGTTGACCAGACTCTAGATGATGCAGAAGTACTATACGCCATCGTAGGCACAATTATTTTGCTTAAGATTCGACCGTATCAAGAAAATGATTTCCGTTATTTTATTTATAACGAGAAGATTCAAAAGGTATGGCGAATTGATTCGATTGCGGATTCTTGTGTGTTGTTACCGGATGACCATGGCGTCATCTTTTCCAATGGCTATGCATTGGGCACGGGTGAATTTAAAGTCTTTGATACCGACCTGCAGCATATGAAATATGACCGCCGCTTGGATGCACCTAATGGCGAAGACTACTTGTATGTCTTCTACAACACAGATTCTGGGACGTATGTTTTGTTACGTTACAATCTGATCGAACAAAAAGTGGACACTCCCAATATTTGTAATGGCACATCTTTTTTCCATGCGGGTGAAATGGTTTGCTTCCGGGCCCAAGACGACGCTCAAAAACACCACGTCTTGCAAATATGGCAAACGCCCTATGTTTCCGACGATTATCAGCCCACTACCAACACTGATTCTTTTTTGTACAAAATTGGTAATAAAGAAATCGTCCGCGGCATGGCTGAGTGCCATGAGGTTCTTGGATTAATAGAAAAAGAGGATACCTACTCGGGTTTGTATCATGATTTGGTACGAGCTTCGGCGGGCATCGTTGATTCCTATTTTTGGATCTCATCGGAAAATTGTTTTGAAGTCGCAAAACCGCTAATACAAATACGGCAATCAGCGGAATCGGCGATTGATGAATTTGAAAAGGTCGTGCGCGTCAAGAAAAACAGCGCTGATCAAACTCGTCAGGTACGGCAAAACGTTGAAGAAGTACAACGGGTTGCTATTAACAGTAGATTCGAAAATGTAGACGATTTTGTCCAGTCACTAGCTGGGCTGCGAGCAGTCCGTGGTGAGATAGTATCACTGCGAGAATTACGTTATGCGGATATACCGCTGATCGAAAAATTAGAGGTGGAAGTAGCCGAGTCGAGCGAACGCGTATCACAGCGGTGCGTTGAATTTTTATTGCGTGATAATGCATTAGATCCTTATGGCGAGCGGATCGACGAACAAACAGTATCGATTGGCGGACTTAAAAAAGTTACTGATGCTAATGCGTTGGCTGAAGCGATTTCCGAGAGCGCTCAAGAACTTGAGATGTTGATTGACATCGTTAGTAATCTTGACATTGATGACGCTACACACCGTACTCGCATTATCGACAATATTTCCGTGATCTTCGGCAAAGTAAACACAGCTCGTGCGTCACTCAAAGGTCGTATTAAAGACTTGATGAGTGTTGAAGGCGTGGCTGAATTCAATTCGCAAATGAAGCTGTTGAATCAAGCGGTCGTGAATTATCTTGATATCTGTGACAGCCCAGAAAAGTGTGAAGAATTTCTGACCAAGGTCATGATCCAACTTGAAGAGCTCGAAGGTCAATTTGCCGAGTTCGACGAATTCGTATTGCAATTGACGGAAAAACGCGAGGAAATATACAACGCGTTTGAAACTCGAAAAGTGTCGTTAATCGAGTCGCGCAATAAACGGGCCAATGCATTGATGAAGGCTGCTGAGCGAATACTCAAAGGCGTGAAAGCTCGCATTGACAGTTTGGAATCGGTGAATGAGATCAACGCATATTTCGCTTCGGATCTCATGATCGAAAAGATCCGAGACTTAGTGGATCAACTCAAGGAGCTAGAAGATAGCGTAAAAGTTGACGACGTTCAGAGTCAACTGAAGACGATTCGAGAAGATGCGGTTCGCCAATTAAAGGATCGTCAAGAACTCTTTGTCGGTGGTGAAAATGTCATCAAGTTCGGCAGCCACCATTTTTCAGTGAACGTTCAAGCGTTAGATTTGACAACTGTTTTACGTGATGGTGAAATGTACCTACACCTGACGGGCACGGACTTTTTCGAATTAATCACCGATGAACATCTGCTGGCCACTCGCGAAGTTTGGCAGCAAGAGGTTATCTCGGAGAACGTAGAGGTTTATCGAGGTGAATATCTGGCGTGGAGAATGTTGGAGTTTATTACCAGCGACAGTGAATGGTCGTTGAAAAAATATGGGGATTTAGACGAGGAGCAACGGCTCAGTGAAATCCAAAAATTCATGGCGCCGCGGTATACGGAAGCCTATGCTAAAGGCGTCCACGACCTCGACGCAGATAAAATCCTTAAAGGCCTAGTCGATATGGAATTGGCGATTGGGTTGTTGCGGTACCACACCCAAGCTCGAGCACTCGGGCGATTGTATTGGGAGTATTTTGGAGACCAGCAGAACAAGCAGTTGCTGCAGTTGCGATTGCAGGGCGTGGGGACTATTTCTGAGTTGTTCCCAGCTAGTGCCGAGCAAGAACAATACGTAGCAGTACTGGAACCGTTGTTGGCAGAGTTTGTGGAAACAACGGGTTTGTTTTCGGAGGATTATGTACATCAAGCAGCGAATTATCTTTTCGAAGAGCGTACGGTAAGTACTTCGTTTGCAATCAGTCGTCGGGCGGCCGAATTGTATGCTGCCTTTGAACGACATTTGAAGCAAAATAGCTTTCTGAAGAAGTTTCAAGAATCGGCGACTCGCTTAGCGGACAGTCCGGAAGATCGATTTATTCTGTTACGCGATTGGATCCAAGCATTCTTGGAATCCTCTGATCACGGTGAAACCGCGATTGATTACGTAGATGAGTTGGCGGTCTTGTTGCTGAGTGGTCCAGTAGATCACAAGCACATTGTTGACGGTACGGTGGACCTGGACATTCATGGAATGATTGGTAATCACGGCACAATCCAAAAAAATAACTATCAATTAAACTACAACGAGTTTGTTACGAAGTTAGAACGTTTTGATCGTGCGATCGTTCCGGCTTATCGAAATTATATTGATATCAAAAAAGAAGTTGTCGATGTTGCGCGTAAATCTATGCGGTTGGATGAGTTCAAGCCGCGTGTTTTGACTTCGTTTGTTCGTAATAAGTTAATCGACAAGGTTTACTTACCTCTAATTGGTGATAATTTAGCCAAACAAATTGGCGTCGTTGGCGAGGACAAACGAACGGACTTGATGGGCTTGTTGTTGCTCGTTTCGCCGCCAGGTTATGGTAAAACGACGTTGATGGAATACATTGCAAATCGTCTCGGTGTGATTTTCATGAAGATCAATGGCCCAGCGATTGGTCATGCGGTGACTTCACTTGACCCAGAAGAAGCCCCCAACGCAGGTGCTCGCGAAGAAGTGCAAAAGCTGAATTTGGCGCTCGAGATGGGTGACAATGTAATGATCTATTTGGACGATATTCAACATTGTAATCCAGAGTTTTTACAGAAGTTCATTTCCTTGTGTGATGCTCAACGAAAAATCGAAGGTGTCTACAAAGGTCAAAGTCGTACGTACGACCTACGGGGACGCAAAGTTTGTGTAGTTATGGCCGGAAACCCATATACAGAAAGTGGCGAGAAGTTCCAGATTCCAGATATGCTTGCTAATCGTGCTGATATCTATAACCTCGGTGAAATCATCGGTGACACGGCCGATGTCTTTGAGATGAGTTATATAGAAAACTGCCTGACCTCGAATTCGGTATTGAGTAAGTTGGCCAGTCGTAGTCAGCAAGACGTTTACGAGATTATTAAAATTGCTCAGACAGATTCTCGTGAAGGAATTGAATTCGAATCCAATTATTCGATGGAAGAAGTCAACGAGATGGTTGGCACGATGAAGAAGTTGCTGCGAGTTCGGGATGTTGTGCTTGATGTTAATCGAGAATATATCCGCAGTGCCGCTCAGGATGATGACTATCGAACAGAGCCGATCTTTAAGCTGCAAGGTTCGTATCGAAATATGAATCGTATTGCCGAGAAGGTGTTGGCGATCATGAACGATGAAGAATTAGAAACATTGATTCTGAGCAACTATGAAAACGATTCCCAAACCCTGACCTCCGATGCTGAAGCCAATATGTTAAAGTTGCGCGTCATGTGCGGTTGGGCGACGGAACAAGATGAGCAACGCTGGGCCGATATCTGCAAGGCATTTTTACAGAACGTGAAGATGCGTGGCGTCGGCGCTGATGATCAAGCGGGACAGATTATTCTACAGTTGCAAGGTTTCTCAGACGGATTAGATGGCATTCGTCAGACGATTGACCAAGGTGTCGCTGGACTTGCCGAAAAGGCTGCGTCGCCGACGGTCGTACAAGCGGGAGATTCCAATAACGATCAAACTAATGATGCACTGTTGACTTTAGCCGAGGAACTAAGAAACTATACAACGGGAGCGATTACGGTCGATCCATCTGACGGAGTACAACGCGTGGCGGTAATGCACAAGGTTCCTAAGTCGATCTTAGCGGTACTAGAAAACCAATTCCACCTGATGAACGATTGGATGAAACCGATCATGGAGAACCAACAGGGCAATGCGGAAGGCATAGAACGCTTGCGGCAGGCCGTGGAACAATGCCTGGGATCCTATAACGGGTTACTGGATGACCTAAATAGCAACCGTCAAGACATCAATGCTGACAACGACGGTGAATAGGTAGTGGTGATTATTGTCGGTTTAAATCGTGAGCCAACGGTCACGTGAGGCAATATTCCACGTGCCGACGACTTCTTGATCTTCCACGATAAATGCTGCTCGATGCAAAGCGCTCGTTGGACAGATATGGCCTGGAATCGCTAGAAGTTCATCTCCAGGGGAAAATTTTCCAGCGATGGAAGTTTGCAAAACTAGGTGTTCTTCATTTTGTAGAGTGGGGATCGCATCGGGCAAATCAGGAAAGATCAGTCGTTTTTCTAGTGGTGGATCGGATGCACATGCCTTGTAACCTAAATCAACCGTAATCGAATTGGCGGTTGGTAGGCTGATAACGCGAGTTAAGATTCGAGCTGCTGGGGTATAGTTTAGATCAGGGAACATGTTGCCATAGTTGTTGTCAAAGAAAGTATTAGTGCCAGGGCTCAGTTCGAGCCCTGGGTCCTCAATAGCGGCATAGGCTGGAAAGCTGCCCGTTCCACCAGCGACGATGCGCGGCACTGATAGGCCGGTGGTTGAAAGTTGGTCACGCAAGTCCGTCGCGATCTGCCAACACTGCTGTACTGCGGTTGTGCGTAGAGCAAGGTCCGTTTGATGGTTCTGTCCATCGTACAAATGGAAGCCCGCGGGGTTGAGTCCGCTGCTGTCAGCAATTTGTTGATATAGTTTAATGGCCGCGTCTCCAGTGGTAATACCTGTTCGATGTTGCCCTGAGTCAATATCGAGTAAGACGTCGATTGTGCAATTTGCCGCAGTCATTGCTGTCGATAGCTGTTGTACCGGTGCAGGATGATCTGCCGTCACGATGAGTGTCACGTCGGGATAGGTTGATCGAAACTGAACGGCTCGTTGAATGTTGGGGCCAACGAGGTTGTAAGCCAATAGAATGTCGGTGACGCCTGCTGCAGCGAGCATTTCGGCTTCGGCAAAGGTCGCACATTTATGCCGAGTAATTCCAAGTTGCATTTGAATTTCGGTGACTTCGATCATCTTGTGTGTTTTGCAATGCGGTCGTAATCGCGTCACGTCGCCAGCAGTGCGAATCATCTCAGCGAGATTTAATTTGACAACTTCGGGAAAAACAACGAGTCCTGGTGAGATAATCTGGCTCGTATCACGAATCGTAAAATCAAAGGCTGGCATAATGGATGTCGTTAAAAAGGAAATCAAGAATTGCACTAAACGATGTGATTTATTGTAACGGTTTGTTACTTGGATTGTCGCTAGGGAGGTACGATGTTGATTGTTGAAAAACACCATTCATCCACGAATTAGCACGCATATGGAGATTGGTAAATTATTGATTTACCTGGGGTCGATTGACTAGGTAGATTCCGGCGGCAACCAGTGCTAATGAAAGGAAGATCCAAGGTGACAAAGGGTCCTTGCGTAGAGTGGCGGCGGTGGCGATACCAAAGATTGGCGTTAGAAAACTGAATACGGTAATTCTTGAAGCAGAATATTTGTTGAGCAGCAATGTTTGGATTGCAAAACAGAGACCGCCAACAATGACACCTTGATAAATCAGACCCCAGATAACCAGATGGTTCACTTGGTCGATGGAAATTTGATCGCGTTCAAAGTAGGCAGCGATCGCGACGAACCAGATAACCGCAATTAAATCGTGCCACAGCATGAGTGTACCGGATTGAACGGTCTTAAGATTTGCTTTGATAAATAATATTTTAGCAGCTAGTAAAGCTCCACTAATGACGATGATGCAGTCACCTAATAGTCCAGGCAGGTCGCTATTGTTTGCCGTTGTTGTATCGGCCTTGGATTTTAGTAATAGAGTGACCAAGGCACTTGCTGCGGCAAGCGTGCAACCGATGACTTGAAGTTTGGACATACGTTGGGTCCGGCTGACGAAATGTTCATAGCCGAAAATCCAAATAATAAATGTATTGATTAGGATGGTGGTGTGAGTTGAATTAGATAGTTGTACGCCGATAGTAAAAGTGCCTATTTGCGCGGCGAGTAATGTGCCGGCGATCAGACATGTGGGAAGTTGTTGCGGGGTTATTCTCCAAGGTGATTTTTCAAATTGACACCAGATGAGCATGAAAAATGTCGCTAGCAGGAAGCGAATGCCACTTACCGTAATCGGAGGTAGCCCGTAATCGGTGTAGTCTGACATCAGAGTGAACTTTGCGGCGACTGGGTTGCCGCCCCACAACGCTGCAGTACTTACAACGGCAATAACTGTCAACCAAGTCAACGGGCGCTGGTGATCGGCAAGAGAGACGTCGGTTTTTAGAGGTAAACTCATAGCAGGGGTGTGAATTCTGGTAGGTGACGAGTATTGTGTGTTAGAAAAATCTCCGTCGCATCACTATTATCGGCGTGGGCAGATTATCATAAGAGGAAGAGATTGGTTTTGTCGGTATTTTCTAGGTAGAGTTGGTTGATGAGAAAAATGAAAATCTGTACTTTAAGTTGTAGTCTTTTATTATGCACCGTTGGGGCAGTCTTTGCTGACGAACCGAACAAGTCGCCCTCATCCGAAGTTTCTTCAGCGACCGCTGAGGATTCAGTAAACCATATTCAAATCCCAGCTGGTACTGAATTGGAATTGGTTGCTAGTGAGCCGCAAGTGATCGATCCGATTGCGATTCGCTTCGACGAATTCGGACGTATGTGGGTCGCTCAAATGGGTGACTATCCTGAAGGCAAGGGAAAATCGAGCATTCGCATTTTAGAAGATCTGGATAACGATGGTGAGTTTGAAACTTCGCGATTATTTGCGGATGATTTACATTTTGTCACCGGTTTGCAGCCTTGGAAGCAAGGTGTGATTGTCACGATGGCTGGTCGAGTGGCATATATGAAGGATACCGATGGAGACCACCAAGCGGACGTAATCGAAGATTGGTACGTGGGGTTTTCTGAAGACAATACACAACTACGGGCAAATCATCCGCGGCTAGGATTAGATAACCATGTGTACGTTGCCAATGGTTTGCGTGGAGGCGTTGTTAAAGATCCTCGAGGCAAAGATAGTAAGACGGTGAATATAAGTGGGATGGATTTCAAGTTTGACCCTATTACGGCGAAGTATGAAGCGGTTTCCGGAGCTGGGCAATTTGGTTTAACGTTTGACGACCAGGGTAACCGGTACGTATGCAGTAATCGAAATCCATTAATGCAAATCATGATTGCCAATAAATACGTCAAAAAATATTCGGGCACTGCTGTGGCGGATGTCAAACAAGATGCGGCCCAAGCGGGAGTCGAGTCGAAAATTTTTCCGCTTACTAATTTTTGGACGACGTCGAACTTGCATGAGGGACAGTTTACCGCTGCCTGTGGCGTTTTGATTTATCGTGGTCATTCGTTGACGGGGATGAAAGGTATAGCGTTAACATGTGATCCCACGGGTAATTTAGTGCACGCGGAACGGCCATCACAAGCGCGTGCTGCGATGACGTATTTGCCGATGTACCAAGACAGCGAGCAGCGTGAGTTCTTGGCGTCTCGAGATTCTTGGTTCCGCGCGGTGAATCTCCGCACGGGTCCTGACGGGTGTCTCTATATTGTTGATATGCATCGAGCGGTGATCGAACATCCGAATTGGGTTCCGGCAGAGCTGAAAAATCGTAAGGATACTCGCTATGGCGACGACAAAGGTCGTATTTACCGATTGAAATCTAAAGGCGAGCGACTCGAAGCTAGATGGAACTGGAATATTGCAAATTCAGACACAGAAGATTTGGTGCTATTACTGGAACACCCGAATTCATGGCACCGCGAAACAGCTGCTCGGCTGTTGCTTGAGCGTCGGCCTGACGACGCCGAAGCATTATTGTCGCGAATGTTCATTCACTCAATTCATTGGGAAGGTCGGCAACGAGCACTCTGGGTTTTAGAAGGCTTGGGTCTGCTGCAGCCCAAGCATATTGAAGCGGCTGTTAGTGATTCTTCGCCAGCGGTTAGAAAGCAAGCCGCTGTGTTGTTGGAGAAGTATTGGGATGCTTGCCCCAATGGTGAACTGCTGGCGAAAAAGATGTTAGTTGATTCAAGTCAGTCAGTGCAGTTTCAGGCATTACTGTCTTTTGGTGATAGAATTGATCACGCAGATTTTCAGTTGTGGTTACACGTGTTTTCTCGATCGATTGAAGACAAGTGGTTGACGCAAGCAATGTTGATGGCAGTTGGCGACGAACTGCCGAAATTGGTACAGGAGTTTTGGACTCGCGGTCAGGACGGAATTTTGAAATCGATGTCGCCTGGGAAAACGGAAAATATCTATCGCATCCACCACGCCGCTGCTCGTTATATCTCGACCGAAGCTAACGCTCGGCAGGCGTGGTTAACGTGGGTTGTACAATGGTGGTCTGAGGCGCCGCAACGTTATCACGATCTCGGTGTTCGTAACCAAGGTGTCACGGCAAGTTTACTGGGTACGCTTGACGGCCTCCGCAGTCGCAGCGTGAATGTATCGGTATTGCCAGCGACAGCGAGTTCTGAACAACAGGTTCAAATCGATGTGCTGTGGGATTTCTCCAAGCAATGGGCGGGTAATGTGACGTTGCCAGCAGCAGATCGGTTGGCGGGGATTAAGCTATTAGGGCATGCTGGCAAGATCAGTGTGTTGATGGAATTATTAGTCGCACCAACCCGCTCGGAATTTAACGTGGCGGTTTTGCAAAGTTTACAATCATCAGGTTCCGCTGTCCCGTGGGATCAGGTGCTGGGTCATTTTTCAGCAATGCGCCCAGCGGTGAAGCGAGCATGTCTCGATGCGGTTTTACGACACCCAACAACAACCCGTCTATTGTTAGATGCCCTGGAATCCAAGGACATTTCGGCCAATGAGATAGACTCAATTCGTATGAATCGAATGCTCAAACACAATGATAAGACGATTGCCTCTCGAGCGACCGCAGTACAGGGTAGTTTAGTCAATGCGGATCGCCAAGCTGTATTGGTTAAATATCGAGCGGCGTTAGCACTTGAAGCTTTTCCAAAACGAGGCGAGATTGTTTTCAGAAAGAATTGTGCTACGTGTCATAAGATTGGTGAGATTGGAATGCAAGTTGCGCCGGATATTTCCGACTCACGTACACGAAAACCAATTCAAATATTGACAGACATCCTGCAGCCTAATCGAGCGATTGATAATAACTACATGCACTACTCGATTATTCTCAACGATGGGCGAGTGCTCGATGGCATATTGACGACCGAGACATCCTCATCGGTGACATTGCGGCAACCCGAAGGTAAGCAGGAGGTCGTGTCGCGGTTAGAAATTGACGAAATCATCTCGCGCGGCGTGTCGCTAATGCCCGAGGGTCTCGAAAAGAACATTACGTTACAACAAATGGCTGACTTGGTTTCCTTTGTCAAAAATTGGCGTTATCTTGATGGTCGCATTCCGTTGGAAAAACCGTTACCCACAGAGTCCGTAGAGTAGTTATTGTTGCTAACCTAAAAATTCACACACTGCATCGCATGACACGTCGACGAAAAATTCTGTTTAGTCTGGTGGCCTATCTGTTTTTCTATGGATTGTGCGAACTTACATTTCAGTTGATTGGTTTTGATTTTTCGAATAGAACGCGTGATCTTGAAAGTGTCGCGACGTTTTATCGAATTCCCACCACTCCGTTTGGTGAAGCCTATTATAGGCGCCCGGGGTCGGTCACTTGGACTGGAAAAGTTGTGACGTCGCAAATGCGACGTATCGGGTATGAGGCCAAATGGTTTCCCGAAGAACAAGAAGTTACACTGCAATATGATAAAAATGGTTTTCGTAATCCCACAGATTTGGAAGATTGGGAAATTGTTGTCATTGGTGATTCGTTCACAGAACTGGGCAATCTAAAATATGAGGATCTTTTCTCTACGCGATTAGGTTCATTAATGAGCAGGTCCGTGAAAAACTTAGGTATTTCGCATACGGGTGTTCTTAATCAAACCGCTTGCTTGCAGCATTTTGGTATCTCTGAGTCGACCAAGCACGTTGTCTGGGTGTTTTTTGAAGGGAATGACTTACAAGACTTGGGCTTGGAGTTAGAGCGACGGCTGCGGATTAAAAGGGGGGAGAGTGAACATGTTGATTTACTTGTCAAAAGTAAAAAAATCCAAACATCATTAACCAAAGCAATTCGAAATGTGTTGTTTGTACCTTCGCGTTTGGATATTTATGGTCCCGCCGTCAATGCGACTCTAAGTCGTGGAAGTGAGTCTGTTCGATTTAAGTTGGATTATACTCCTGTCGGTTCAAAGACGTTGGGATCCGCGGGAGGTCAACTTCGAACTGCAATCGGGAAATTAGCGGATTTATGTAGGCAACGTGATTTGAAACTGTGGTGTGTCTATATGCCAACGAAGCGTCGTGTGTTTCACTCGTTACGGTACCAAGTTGATGACGACGCGGCTCAGCATTTACGGCAACCTTGGCAACCGTCTGACTTGCCTCGATGGTTGGAACTACAATGTTGGTTCAAACAAATTGAGTTTGTTGATGTCACGTCGTCGCTAATTGAGTTGAATAAGTCAGATGAATTCTCACATAACTTGGCGTTTGACACACATCTGTCTGTTGCCGGAGCGCGAGTGGTTGCAGATTCGTTAGCGGCAAGAATGGAGCCATTTTTTGAAAACGGAACTTCTAACGATCGCCGATCGACATCCGTTACGGCGGAACGACTACCATCGGATACTGAATGACGATGACGGGTCGTCATTTATTTCCGAGTTCCGATTACGTTGACATAAAGAGCGTTAGAGTTGGTTGGGTGATGTCGCATTTTGGAAGTTGCTCCGTGAAAACGTGCGACAGCGTCAGATACGACTAACAAACGGTCGGCAGTCCGGATGCTAGTCCGCCCAGTAGTCTGCTCTTGGATTCGTGCTTCGATTTCTTTCACAATGTCCGATCCTTGTTGTCGATCCAATGGTAGTGACTTGGCGAACCACAGATAACATTCAAGCTGGACGTATAAATGTTCAAGTGAAGGCTGTGCTGGATTACAATTGGCTTGGTTGAGCACCTTATCGGCTTGCCCTATTCGGCCGTTGGCGATATAGCATAAGGCAAGGTTAACTCGTAAATCTAGATTTTTCTCGTCGGCTGGTAATACTCGCTCGTACCATTTTTCCGCTTCGGCTACCCAATTCATGCGATGATAGAGGTTGCCTAGTGCTTCCATCAGGTGGGGATTGTCCTGTTGATCTAGTTGCACTAAAAGGCTCAAAATAGTTGTTTGAACCCCTTGTTGTTTAACCGTTGCGGCGACTTTTTCCATCACGTCGTCTCGCGAATATTGCTTGGCAGTCGAACCCACAAAACCGTGCACAAAATGTACCGGCGCGATGGGGGTCGGTTTGATGGACTGCCAAGTTAGCAACGCACCGAGTGTACCAGCGCATGCCAGGCCGAACAGAGATCGGATTATTCGTTTAGCTTTGATTTTCGATTTCCAGCGCAACCTTTTTTCTTCGCGGCTTAATATTCGCAATACGTCCTGCACACTGTCGGGTCGATCGTCGCGATTAAATGCTAGACAATGCGAGATTAGTTT
The DNA here is from genome assembly GCA_018660825.1 of Planctomycetaceae bacterium. Taxonomy (GTDB): domain Bacteria; phylum Planctomycetota; class Planctomycetia; order Pirellulales; family Pirellulaceae; genus UBA721. The sequence goes on from JABJJO010000047.1 coordinate 35,253, forward strand.
TTCTAATTTGTGTGGTACGTCCTTGCATTCATGGTTAGACTTCAATGGCAGTTTGGCCTGTTGTTTTCTTAGTACCTGTCCAGCTTGAAATAGATTTTGGTTTGGACCAAAGGTGTTAAACGGTAGTTTTCCATAGAACATTTCAAACAGTAGCACGCCGAGTGAGTAAATATCGGAACGGTGGTCGAGTACCAGCGAATCTTCTTTTAAAATCACCTTGTTTATTTGTTCAGGTGACATGTAAGTGATCGTCCCCCCACTTGGTTGTGCGTTGTGTAACGCGTTATGTGCGAGGTTGAAGTCTAACAACAAAGCCTGATCTTTATCGGTGACCATGACATTCGACGGTTTCAGGTCCAAGTGCAATACCCGCTCGGCATGCGCATAGACTAATGCGGCGGCAATCTCCGTGCCATATTTGAGGCCGCGTAGTAATGCGTCGTGTGACGCCCAGACAACATGGGGAATGATGAATTGCTGTGAGTGCTTGGTGGTGGCCGTACTGTGAGGCGGGCTCTGCTTGAGGATGTCAGGGAGAAAATTTGAATAGGACAGATGCCGTAATTCAGTCAGTTTGTTACTCAGAGTTTCTCGCCCAAGGTAGGGCATGCACATGACAGAGATACCATCCGAGTCGGTTGTCAATGAATAGATCGGGACAATGTTGTGATGGCATAATCTCCCGAGCGTATCGGCTTCACCAGTGCCAAACTTTCCGATTTTGATAACAACGGTCCGTTGGCCAATTTCGTCTTCTGTTGCTTTATACACGGTGGCAAAAGACCCGCGGCCGAGTTCCTCTTTGATCGTAAATCCGTTGACACTTGGCATTGTAGGAAGTGTCTCGGAATCAGGGTACGAATCTGCTAAGTGGCTATCGTATGCAGGACCAGATTCGGCGTCGACAAAAAACAATATAATTTGTCGAAACAACATAGTTCCTATTTGTTCAGGAAACAACAAACAGAACTCTTGCAAGTCGATCAATAGTCCGCTTGCCATCAGTTCTTGGTATTGCTGGTAGGCGATGTTAACGAGTTGCATTACCGACTGCGGGGATAAGTCCGAATTTTTAATTGATATCGAAGCTTGGGACGCTCGTATTCGAAAGTCATGGATAACATCATCGGCCCAATCTGAGGATGATGGAGATGTTATTTTGGAGATAGTCTTTGTACCAGCCAACGCAAATTGCGGTGGTTCGTTGGAGACCTGGTAGTGCGGAGGTGAATCTATTGATGATGCAGTTAGATCCGTTTCCATGAAAAGCCCCTGTAATGGAATCGGAGAATAGTAATCGTTATTCGATTATTGAAAACCACACCAAGTAGAGCGAGGAAATGGTAAGTTTTTTTAGCGTGAATGGCACCAGATGACACTGTTATATATTTACTTCCTCCCCCCATTCCGGAAAAATGCTGCAAATTATCACAAGTTACTAAGCGGAGCTTAGATTTACGTTTTAGTTTCGTTTGTAAATAATGTAACGTCGTGATCCATCGAGCATAATTCTTTGTCCCCATTGCTTGAGCCAATCTATGAACTCGCTGGAATAGGGCTGCGAAAATTCAGGGGTAGTATGGATAACAACTAGCTTAATATTATGATTATGGATCGCTATTTTGAGTTCTTGTTCAACGGTTGTTGTGTAGTCTCGCTCACTTTCCCAACCACGGATCACGGACGCTTGAAACAGGTCATAAAATTGAGGTGTGGGGTTTTTGCGGTTTGCTAAAAAATAGAACTGTGGGCAATCCGGCCCAGCCAAAATATATTCATCAGGCTGACTGTGTTGTTGGAGGTAATCGATTGTCGGCTTGATTTCATCGTGCCCGACGGCGGGAATCTTGATTCCTCCCCGGGGTAGATCCAGTGTTACCATTTCACCAGCTGGTTGATAAAAAACGCCAACTGTCCGTGGATTAGAAAAGTTGATCCAAACCACCGAGAATATTCCCGCAATTGCGGCGACGCTACCCCAGAGCTGGCGGTCGTATTTCTTGGTTCGTGTGACGATTGCGGAAACTGCTAAAATCAAAAAAGGGCTGGTGTAACAAAAATAAATACCACTGGAATACGGGTATTGCATCAATGACACCGCCGCGGCAAACATTAAGATAATAAATAACCGATTGCGAATCGCCTTACTCATAAAATCGGTGCGACTCTGAATGAGCATGGTCGAACCAACAGTGACGATCACGGGTAGCAATAAATGTCCACTTCGAAAAGCGATTAGGTAGACCAGTGGGATGCCACCAAGGGCAATGAAGATTGTGCCGGTCACGATAACAGTGATGACTACCGGCATTTTAGCCGTTTTGAGTATTTGGCGATCGTAGTAAATCAGCAACCCCAGTGGGATGGTTAGGAGTAACCAAGTGGGATTAGGAGGGGAAAAAATAGCCTCTTCAAGTCTCACCATGGGCAGCATAATCACACCGTGCAGAAGTTCCGTTAATGCCTCGCGGTTGAAATAACCATAGCAGAAGACAAATAATACAACCTGGACTACAGTGATGATTAACAGTGTGTGGAGTAGTAATTGTGAAACTGATGTGGAGTGTGTTTTTGCAATCTGGCTTTGTTGAAACACCACCACCATCAGTATTGTGCCGGGTATGCAAAAGAGTACTACGTTACTAATACTTCCTCGACCGCCGACCAAAAGGAAAAGCAGTGTGCAGTAAGCGACAGCCAACAAGGCAGCCCCAATCATTAATTGCCTTGAGTTGCCTTGGCGGTGATTGGGAATTGTGTCACTCTCGGGGTGTCTCACCCCCGGGTCTTGGTTGAGATGAATAAATAGCACTGCAAAAAAGGTTGCTGCGAGTGCGTAGATTCCAGTAATCTTACAAAGAATAGACAGGCCGATTGTGAATGCAGCTGCGACTAGAAACCGTGGTTTCAGTTGGTCGCTGTATTTTAGAATCGCCCACATCGTCCAACTGGCAAACATCAAGTTGTACCACGACGGTAAGGCAGCAAAATAGTTAGGAAAGCTCCAAACTAGGCACACGAGTGTAACGACACTGGCACTAACAGGCGGCAAAAATCTCGCCGCAATTAGAAACCAAGCGATCACTGCCAGACCAGCAACGGCTACTAATATAGTTCGTAGCGAAGTCAGAGATGTTCCCAAGACGTTGAACACTTGGGCATGCCAGTAACTGAGGCCCCCTGTATAGGGATCTTGAAAATCGATATGAGGTGTTTCGCCATCGAGTATTCGTTCAGCCGAGTGGGCTAACAGCCCTTCGTCATGCGCAATCCAGCCTTGGTTGCCCATCGTATTCAGATAGATCGTTGTAACCACGAGCGTCACGAGCAATGCTATTCTATAGGACCTTTCTACAGTCGGTTTGACGGGGGTAGTCTGCTGCGAGCTAGCTGGTGAATTGGACATGATAGTGATTGCTTATTGTAAAACTAAGATCGAACAGCGATGGCGAATAACGAACTACCGAAAGGGAGGCGTAGTGGCGTGATGAATCGTTGTTCGATTTGGCACAGTGTTTGACAAGTTTTGTTAACCCACGTTGCGGGCACTTGCGCACTTGCTGGTGGAGCGGTGACGATTGATTCCTTGAGTCTGACCAACAGTTTGGCGGCGAACGTCCAGTGATAAAAATAGTGCATGTTGATGATTTTCAAACCCGCTGCGGTGGTTTGTCTTTTGAGCAAGCGTTTGTTATAGCGTGTTTGGTGATGATTGAAATCGTCGTGTTTGGTCCACAATAGGTTAAATGCTGGAACAGTGATTAACACTTTTCCATCGTCGGTAAGCAGCGCACTAGCGAGTTGCAAAGCGCTAGTTGCATCTGGAATGTGTTCAATGACATCAAGCATCGTAATCCACTGGAATTGTTTGTGTGGTTGATAGGAATCATCGAACTGACCGATATGAATTTGCTCGAAGAATTCTCCCGCGGGATCGACAATTTCGGTATCAGATTCAACGCCGGTTACGTTTCCGAACTGGCTCAGCGCTGGGAAAAAGAGACCGTCGCCGCAGCCAACATCCAGAATTTCTCGAGTCGCAGGCACTGGATCTTTTACTTCTCGGTGCCAGCGAGTGAGCGTTTTTAGGATGTAAGATTCTCGCGATCGCCACCACCAGTGATTGCGGTAGAGCTGCCGGTAGTTTTTTGCATATTCGCTTTGCACTTGGCTGAATTCCCAATGATATTTTTAACAATAAATGAGGGTCGTCCTTTAACTTCTTCAAAAATACGGCCTACATATTCACCAACCACTCCCAGAAACATCAACTGTACGCCAGCGAAGAATGAAATAGTAACAAGTTGTGCCGTAAAACCGGCAGGTATTTCTGACATAAATTCGGGTAGCTTTTCAGATGCTGTGAATCGTGCCCAAGTCGCAAACACTGTCAAACCGAGGGCGACGAACACTGATAGGGCACCGATACAGGTCGCTAGTCGCAGCGGAATTAACGAAAACGAAAAGATCCCATCGGCGGCTAATCGAAAAAGTTTACGGAGTGTATATTTTGTATCACCGGCCGCTCTCGGTGCGCGCTCAATCTCGATACCAGTTTGTTTGAACCCGACCCAACTACGAATACCTCGTAAGTAACGATGACAATCGGCGTCACGCACTAATAGGTCCGCAACGCGGCGACTAATGATGGAAAAGTCGCCGCTGTCTCGCGGCAAAGTAGTTTTGGATAGTCGCTTAATCAGGCGATAGAACAAATTGTAACAGGTCCGTTTCAAAATATTCTCTTTGCGATTCACGCGGACCGCATAAACGACATCGAAACCTTCGTTGTAGCGTGCAAGTAACGCGGGTATTTGTTCGGGCGGGTCTTGTAGATCGCCGTCCATTAATACCACGGCATCACCCTCTGCGTATTCGAGTGCCGCGGCGTAGGCTGGTTGCTGGCCAAAATTTCGCGAGAAGGAGATTGCTACGATTCGGGGGTCGGTTGCAACTGCTTGGGACAATAGTTTCGCTGTGCCGTCATGGCTACCATCGTCAACGATGACAATTTGATGTGGGCCACCGGGTATCGCATCAAGTACTTGCGAGATACGGTTAATCAATTCTTCGATGACATCTTGTTCGTTGTAGACAGGTATGGCAATAGTTAGGCAGGGAGTTTTGTTCATGTTATGCAGTCCTCTTCAACTTGTCTTTAAAGTAGACCATTTGCCACAAGGAAACGCCTGCGTTCGTTCCAGGGCCACAGTTGACATCTAAAACGCGTTTGATTTTCGTTAAATCGATGGTTTCAAGAAACGGTAAACCAAAGGTAGTGATAAGATGTCGCGTATTCCAGCCATGGCTGTATTATAACGACACCATTTTAGGGTCGACGAGCGGTCACATGGGGCAGGAGGCTAAATGTAAAAGAAACCCCGCAGTCATAACGACTCTAACGGTCATACTGGGTTTAGCTAATGGATAACGCGGGACAGTACATCCACAGAACACACCGTAGGGCTTTCCCCGTGGTCCGCCCGTGCTAGCGAGTTTTCGCCTAAAATCACGTTCTCTCTACCGTTTTTCATGGTTTCAAGGTATTCTATCTTTAACATATGAAGCCTATCAATGCGCAATCGAAGTTGATTGTGCATTGCAATAGAAATAAAAAGTAAGGAAAACAACGGATGGGAATGTTCGACGGTAAAAAAGGTTTAGTTCTAGGTGTTGCCAATAATCGTTCGATTGCGTGGGCAATTGCTAAAACGATTATGGATGAAGGCGGCGAAGTTGGATTTACACACTTGCCGGATCCTCCGGGCGACGAAAAATGCAAGAATCGTCGTCGGGTTATCAAGTGCACCGATCAGTATCCTGAGAAAACCAAATTTGTGGTTCCTTTGAATGTGCAAGACGATGAGAACATTGCTGAGGTCATGAAAACTGCGGAAGCTGAATTTGGCAAGATCGACTTCTTGTTACACTCGATTGCCTATGCTGATCGCGAAGATTTGTCGCGTGATACTATTGAAACCAGCCGAGATGGTTTCAAAATGGCGATGGAAATCAGTGCTTACAGTTTGATCGCTGTCGCGAATGCCGCTCGCCATATCATGAACGATGGTGGTGCGATTGCTACTATGACATACTTTGGTGGTGAAAAGTGTGTTCCTGGCTATAACGTGATGGGTATTTGCAAAGCTGCCCTAGATGCGTCGATGCGGTACTTAGCATATGATCTTGGCCCACGTGGGATTCGAGTCAATGCACTGAGCGCTGGCCCGTTAAAGACTCTTGCTGGCTCAGCCGCTGGAGTGGGTGAAATGCTTACGATGTATCAAGACATCGCACCGACGTGTCGAAACATTACACACGAAGAAGTTGGCCGTACTGGAGCTTTTTTGCTCTCGGATTGTTCCAATGGAATTACCGGTGAAATTCTTCATGTCGACGGCGGTTACAACGCAATGGGTTCTCCCGGTCGTTTGCTAGACAAAGTTCGCGAGCTGCAGCAGCAATCGTAAAGTTGCAGGTTTAGTATCATGACGAAACCAACCAAAATAGCGATCGCCGTAGTAAAAAACGGCGATCGTTTTCTTGTTGGGCAACGGTCCCAAGATCAAGTCCTTGCTGGTTTGTGGGAGTTTCCTGGCGGTAAAATCGAAGCGGGAGAATCGGATTTAGAGGCGGCTGTGCGTGAGTGCTTCGAAGAGACGGGTGTTACAGTGGCTGCGGTTGGTCGTTATATGACGGTAGAGTATTCTTATAAACATGGGGATTTGCAACTGAACTTTATGGCTTGTGAGCCAAAGCCAACGGCGTGTGCTCCAAACCAGCCATTTTGCTGGGTCGATCGGGAGCAGTTGGCGGAGTTGTCTTTTCCCGAGGCGAACGCTGTCATTGTTGAGCAACTGCGAAGTCATCGAGATATTGTCCAACCAATTCACGCATGAATGCACTCTGATAATCGAAATGTGGGTTTAATTGGGAATAGTTACTAGGACCGGAATAATCGGGAATACGTGTTCTATGCAGTTCGGTTAGGGCGTGTTGCGACGGTTGCAGAGGGGACTGCAACGCGTTGCGGGCAGAAATCGATACAGGTTGTACCACGTATGCCGCTCGAGCTTATTGCACCGATTTGTGCAAACGTACCCATGATATCACCACCGGCATTTATTTTGCGGTTTTGCTACAGGGCAGGTCGATGTCTGTTTTGCTGGGACGAGTTGTGCTCCATCACACATAAACTTTTAAACGTTACCAGTTATGCGAAAATCGAACTAGTATTTTGATGTGGATAAAACGATGAAAAAAACATTTCGAGTAGTTTCCAGTGGGCCTAATGATTCTTTGCTAATGAGTGACTTTCTTAGTGAACGTGCACTTACTAAAGAATTCGACCAAATTGGCATGGACGACTGTAGCACGGATTTAACGCTCCGTGGTCTTCCTGTTCTTAGTGGTCTCATTGGTCCCATGGCAGATGGCCCCCAGGTCGTTCGATATGAAACTCCAACTGTGTTCGAGGAAATGACCAAAGAGTGGTCCTATAGCTCCACTTCAAAGCGCAAAAAATTTGATTCGATGGATACTACCGAGATTCACTAGCCTTTTGTTGTGCACGATGTGCAAGTTTAACGAAAGCAGTACACACGCAATACGACGGAAAACGATCTACTTCTCTCTCTCTTACTTGATTATTCTCCTCGTACATGAAGGGACACCACCGCTATTCTGCGGTCCTGGTGTCCCTTTTTTGTTTACCTCGCTCAACGCCTGCGAATTAGAGTACAATGTGCTAAATATTGTCAGCCAGTTTGCTGATCAACCGTAATTCAATAACCAATCCCCCCATGATTCACCCCCAATTACTTTCCATTCTCCGCTGCCCGACGACGCAATCACAGTTGCAGATTGCAGATGAGGCGGTGATCGAAAGCGTCAATGCGGCTATCGCTGCGGGAAAGATGCAGTCACGAGTTATGGAGACGCTAACGCGGCCTCTCGACAGTGGGTTGGTAAATGCAGATGGCTCACTGTTGATGCCCGTGTACGAAAACATCCCAGATATGAATCCTGACGATGCGATAATTCTGGAGCAATTGGATCAACTCGATCGGGAAATTACCGAGGGATTTGAATAATGGAAAAGAGTATCTTCCAACGCATCATTGACCGCGAAATACCAGCGGAAATTATTTACGAGGACTCGCTGTGTTTGGCATTTAAAGATGCAAACCCTCAAGCCTCGACGCATCTTTTGATTGTCCCTAAAAAAGAAATCAAATCACTCGATGATATTTCTGTCGAGGATGAGTCACTGTTGGGACATTTACAACTAGTGATCCGTGATTTAGCGCGGGAGTTTGAATTAATCGATGGTGGCTATCGAGTGATTACCAACTGTGGTGCTGGAGCTGGGCAAACGGTTTTCCATTTGCATTATCACCTGATGGGCTAAGCACATCCTGATTGCCAACGGGCCATGCACACAATGCTTAGATGGTGAAGAATATCTTGGTGAGGTGATAAAACACTGGGGCTGCGAAGCATAATGAGTCGATGCGATCTAGGATACCCGCATGGCCTTGTACCAAAGTGCCATAATCTTTGACTCCCCGATCGCGTTTGATTGCTGACATTGTCATCCCGCCGGCAAAACCCATAACCGAAATCACAATCGCCATAATCGCTGCTTGCCAAAACAAAAATGGAGTCACCCATGAGAATAGGGCACCAAGTAATGCGGAAGTCGCCACTCCGCCAATGACACCCTCCCACGTACGACTAGTATTGATCCGTGGGGCAATAATATTTTTCCCCAAGAGCTTCCCCCAAGCGTATTGCAACACATCGTTAAGTTGAGTGATTAGAACAAAGAAAAACAACAATCCCTTATTGCGGTTGATGTCATGTCCGTCGCTGTCTTGGACGTGACTCCACGGTGTCTTCTGCACAGCCTCATTTGCAGCAGGAGCGTCAATTTCGACATTTGATTGTGTAGTGGATCCGAGATTGAGGTAAAGAATGGCGGGGGCAAAGCTCAGCGCATAGACACAAATCAACAATCCAATTTGTATTTTTGCGGATCGTTCTAAGAATCGTTTTGCATCGTTCGCCAACGCGATTCGGGCAGGGATGAAGAGCGATGCATAGATTGGTATCGCGATGAGAAATAGCTCACCTTGAATGGCTACTAAAAAAAACTGTAATGGCGTAAATACAACTAAAACCCAAAACAGTGTTCGATGGTCACTGCGTCGAGTCGGCGTCATGGTAATAAATTCGCGGAGGGCCCAGAAGCCGATCAAGCCGAACAGAACGACTGTTCCTTGTTCACCAATGAACAAGCCGGCGATTAGTACGGCTGACATCAGCCACCACGAACGAATACGTTGATTAAAAGAGCGAACGATAGCGGTGTTAAGGCGTTGTTCGGAGCTACCGTCAAGTAGTTTGCCGGCCGTCGAGGCGAGAATCAGCAGCAACATCACTGTCGCGATGAGCCAAGCGGTTCGTTCATCAAATGGCAGATTCAACACGCGTTTAACGTCGACAAAGGCCCACAAAAATTGATTGAATAAGTTAAGCATCAGATTATTATACTGTCCTTAACAATCTTTGAGGTTGATAATTGCCGTACGGGCGCGGTCGAGGAACTCATGTTTTGTTTCACCTTTTTCCAACCAAATCGGCGCGCCAACAGTAATGTGACTCAATAAGGGGACAGGTAGAATTTCACCACGTGGTAATACTCGGCTCATGTTGTCCAAATATACAGGAACTAATTCTAAATCGGGTCGTTTCTTCGCGAGGTAAAATAGACCGCTTTTGAATTTGATCATTTCTTCAGCAGGATTACGACGACCTTCGGGGAAAATAATCAATGAGTAACAATCTTTCATCTCTCGAATCATCAAATCGATTGGACTTTGGTGCACTTTAACTTCGTTGCGGTCGATCAGCAAGGCATTAAATGTCTTGGCGATGTGCTGCCGTAACCAGCCTTTTTCCCAATAATCTTTAGCAGCGACGGGTCGCGTGAGTTCACGTATTTCGCGAGGTAGGCTCGCCCATAATACAAGTGCATCGAGATGACTTGTGTGGTTCGCAAAGTAGATACGTTGGCACGTGTCTGGCAGACAATCAACCCAGCGTATCGTGTAGCCACTGATGATTTTGGCTGTCGCGACAAGAAGTTTACTGGTTAATTGCATGATTTAGGAAACTCAAGAAAAGAAAACATTTTTATATTCTATCGGAACAGGCAGAAACCACCACAGGCGGAAAAGCAGTTATTTTAAATCTCTGGTACATTAAACCCCATGGTAAAAGCAATCGTTTTGGTTTTAGACCACTTATCTGCGAAATATTTAGGTCCCTACGGCAACACTTGGATTCCCACGCCCGGATTTAACCAACTAGGGACCTGTTCGTTATTGGCCGAATCGATGATTGCTAGTAGCACCGATATTGCGGAAATCTACGCGAGTTTTCTAGGGGGGCAACATCCCGTTATTACTGGACCCGGTCGAGTTTCGTTATTGGATCAACTGACCGAGAAAGGTGCGACGAGCACTTTGATATCAAGCAGCGAGCAACTGCTGCAGTTGCCGTATTGTGATGCCTTTACACAACAGGTCCTCGTTCCGCTTACGGCTAATACGGAAACGGCTGCTGATATTGAATCCACGATGATGGCAGGTTTCTTTGGTGAAGTATTGAATTGGCTAGAAACGACAGCAGCGGCGGACCAGGAAGATTTATTGTGGATTCATGCGGACAGCTTAGGTAAATGTTGGGACGCGCCCGCTGAATTACGAGAGATGTTTCGTGGCGACGAGGATCCGGAAGCTAGCCTAGCTACAGATCCTCCGTTTTCTCAGCAGCAGCAACCATTGGATCCGGACGCGCAGCTTCAAGTTAGTCATTCTTATGCTGCCCAAGTCTGTGTGGCAGATACTTGTTTAGCAGCGTTGCATAGTGCCCTCGAAAATTATGCTTTGGGCCATCCGTCCGATCCGATCTTGTTGATCGTGACGGCGGCACGAGCCATACCGATCGGTCAGCATGGTACGGTCGGTTATCAACAAGCGGCATTGTACAGCGAACAGTTACATGTGCCGCTGTTTGCCACGATACTCGCGTCAGAGTCTCGAGTTACATCTTCACGCAACCAACGGTTGCTGCAATCGGAATCGATTTATCAAACATTGGTTGAATGGTTTGGTTGCGCGAATGTAGCTAGCGATGAATTGCCCCAATGCCAGCAGTCGTTTTTGTCATTAATTGTTGATGAGAGCAGCGCTGGGATTTACGATCTTGCCAATGCGGTGGCCATTTCAAAAACTGACCAATCTACCGAGATCGCTATCACGACCGCCGCTTGGTTCGCTAAGGTTGTTGGAGATCAAGTAACGGAGTTATTTGTGAAACCCGATGACCGCTGGGATATCAATGAAATTGCCGCAAAGCGTCGTGATGTCACGTCTGCGATCGAAGAGATGTTCACCGCTGGCGATTTGCAGCAATTTTCCGTCGAACTGCCCAAATTATTGTGGAATCAGATTTTGCGGTAAAAATAGACGCTTCATTTTGCGACGTTTCTACTGGGCCGGCGAGTCATGCTCGATTGCACTTTCAAGGCCGTCGACAAAACCGTTATAATTCGCTGCCGCTATGCACATTTGGCCAACGCGGGGCAAAATCGCATAGCGAAATTTTTTCAAGCAGAGACAATGGAGGTCGTAATTGATTGTGTGGAAGTTTTCTAGATGTGCTGTGAGAATAGTGACGCTCAGCATTTTTATGTTGACGCTAGGAATAGCTGCGTTGCTCAACGCACAGCCACCACTTGTTCAACGGCCTGCTGCTCCCGCGCGAAGCAACACTGCAACGTCGCGGTCGCAAGAGTTAGCTGAAGCGCCTCAATCGAGTCCTTTTTCCTCGAGTACGCAACCCGCTGGATTTCGAAGCGATGGAGGTAGCGCGGGACCAATTAATTTGCGATTACGAATTGCCTGGGGTGGTGGTGTTGTTCGACAATGGCGGGGCACCATTACTATTTCTGCCGGAGAAATTGAGGATTTGGTCCCTCGTAGTATCCACCCAATTCCTTCCGCTCATTTACTGCCAGCAATTAGTTCACTCACTGTTGGAACAGACAACAGTGATTCACTCGTACGACATAATGCGTCTGTCGATGGTCAAGCTAGAGGGCAGTCCAAATCGCAGGCGGTGTTTGTGCAACAAAATAAACCTAGTCAATTTGATGCGTTTGACATCAGCGTAACTGCCCCCCGGCAAGCGATTTTGACTGTGGAACTGGCAGCTGTTGACGATTCAAGTATTCATTTTGAATTACGCCGTCCGCTCGCCTTTTTTGTGACTCGTGACGCCGAAGTTGAGTTAGACAATACGGGTAACCGAGGGCAGGTGCGGCGGATCGCTGGTGATCGTTTGAGGATTGTCACTGAGCGGGTGCATTTGGTGTTTCACCCACAGGAGCTATTCGAACTAACTCTTGTCCCGCATCAACTTGGTGAAAACAAAACCGGTAACTATCGATATGAATTAGACGTTATTGCAGTTGCTGAGAATCTTAACATCCATCATCAGCAGCGAGCGATTGAGGTTGCAGCGACGGAGGAATTTCCCGCCTGGAATCAGATAAAGATTCCGATACCGACTCGGCCGGGTATTTACAACGTTCGTTTCGCGGTGCTGGCAAAACGTTTTACAGACACGTTTGTACGAACTTCGCCGCTTGCTCAACGAATGGTCCAAATTGTCGTGGTTGGTGGAAAATCTCCGGTTCCGGCGGTGGCGACGAAATGGCGAGAAGTTACAAATTATAATCCGGCTGACCCGAGTTGGTGGCAACGACTACGTGAAATTGATCCGACCAATAGAATTAAATATTTGGCGGGGTCAAGTCCGTCGTCGATTGGCTTTGCACCTTTCGGCAACCGACGCGCACAGAAAATACAGCATCACAATAAAACGATGACTCGTCTGGGGAGCGGGGGATGGCAAGCGTTGCCCCTGGAAATTGAAAACCCGCTACGTCCACACTTGTTGGAAATTGAATATCCCAATGACGTTCAACAGACGGCAGCAGTCAGTGTCATAGAACCTAACGCGCTCGGAAAAATAGGACCGTTAGGAGTGGATACTGGTTGGGATCTTGATGAGATCCCTTGGCAAGCAACGCCCGAAACTCTAACGCATAAGGTGTTGTTCTGGCCGAACACGAATACACCGATGTTAGTGATTCGTAATCAGCTTTCTAATAAGCCAGTGGTGTTTGGTGAAATTCGAGTTCAGCAATTACAAGGAAATTTGTCCGAACTCTATCCGGAATTGGCGCGGGAAAAACATAGTCGTTTAGCGTTAGCCTACTATAAAAAACCATTGTTTGCAGAGAACTTCAGTAGTCGCGAAGCAGTCGGGCCCGACAGTGTGGCAACGTTGGATGACTGGAACACGTTTTACGACGGCGGTCAGCGGTTAGTGCAGTATTTGCATTTTGCTGGCCACAATGGCGCCGTTGTGAATGTGTTGAGTGAAGGTAGTAGTCTATTTCCGAGTGATCTTTTTCATGCGACCCCAAAGTACGATAGTGGAGCATTTTTTGACAATGGGCAAGATCCATTGAAAAAAGACGTGCTGGAAATGCTCTACCAAATGTTTGATGAACATCAGCTCGTGCTAATTCCATCCATTCAACTAAACATGCCGCTCAACGAATTGGAACAGCAGCTCCAGCGCTCAACACGTCGCGGGGGTATCGATTCAGCGATCGGCATACGATTAACTAACGCCGCCGCGGGCCTGAACGGTGCGAGTACCGGTGGTCGCTACAATCCACTGGATCCGCGTGTTCAATTGGCGATACGAAATCTAATCAAAGAGTTGGTGCAACGGTATCACGAACACCCTAGTTTTGCGGGTATTAATATTGAGCTTATTCCCGATTCGTATACACATTTGCCAAATTCAAATTGGGGCTTAGATCCGGTGACGTTACATCGTTTTTTTCAAGATCAAGAAATTCGACCGAGTGACTTGCCTGCTGATAATGTAAATGCAGTTCGGACTAGTTTGGCAAACGAGTGGAATCTGTGGAAACAACAACAGTTAAGCAAACTGTACAAAGACATTGCTGCCGACATAAATATTTCTTCAAAAATGTCATCGGGGAACGACCAGCGGCATCCCCAGCGACTATATCTCTCGACAGCCGAGTTGTATGAGACGGTAGAGATTCAACGGCAGGCGTTTCCAACATTGCCATCAAAGAATATGTTGATAAACATCACTCGCAACATGTCGATCAACCCAGCGCTTACTCGAGATGTAGAAAACCTAGTGTGGTTATCCCCGCACAAAGCCAATCCAGTTGTTGATCCAGCATTACAGAATATTGATATTGAGTTGGCTCAATCGGTGGGCGTTCATCAATTGTTTTCACAATCCGAATTGCATGGCGCTGTTTTCTTTCATGCCCCCACCACGGCTCAACTTCCACAACTCGATGCCAAATCTCCGTGGGGCGCTGTCAATACGCAGACTTGGTTTGCCAACACAATTACACCATCACATTTCTACAACCGTGAGCGATTCATTAGCAAACTTGCAAAGACAGATTGTCGAGTGTTGGTGGACGGAGGTTGGTTTTTGCCTTTAGGGCAAGAGGATCACACGCGTGATTTATTGGCCACTTATCAACAATTGCCCGATGTTACGTTCGAAACGATTAAGAATAAATCCAATCCAATCCCTCAACCGCTAGTAATTCGTCGTCATGTTGAGAGTGGCTTCAAAGACGGCACCAAGACCTACTTGTATGTATTGAATAATGCACCTTGGGCGGTAACCGCTCAAATCGATATTAACATGCAACCGGATGGCGTGCCGGTTTCGCTCAGTCAAAAATCTAAGTCGAGTTATCGGTGGCACCTTAATGGTGCGACTTGGCAAGTTGTCATGGAACCATTTGACTTAGTTGCCATTCGTATTGACCGTGTCGAGGCGCGAGTGGTATCGGCCTCGGTTCAATTTAACAAGGACGTGATCTCGAAATTACAAGAAAATATATTGGCGGTCAATCAACAACTTAGTCGCCTAGAACAGCCCAAGGCACTGTTGATTCGCAATGGTGATTTTGAAGACCGTGGTGTTCCCCCCTCGGTAAACGGATGGATATTTGACAAGAGTGCGGGCAATCTTGTGACGATCGGAACCGCAGTCGCTCAACAAGGGGAACGGTACTTAGAACTGCAGCGAACGAACGCTTCGCAAAATATTCTGTGGGTGCGTAGCGAACCGTTTACTGTGCCCACGACGGGTCGGATTGCATTTTCAGTTTGGTTAAGAACACAAGATGCAGTTAAAGCACCAACGGTACGATTGGCAATTGAGGGTCGGTATTATGGACAACCATATTACCGACCGCGCACGATTGGGAGGTTACAGACAGGTCGGTCGAGTAGTCAGCAACCGGCGGTATTACATGCGAATTGGACGAAGTATGTGATTGTGGTAGATGACCTGCCAGTGCGAGGCTTGACTGATATACGCGTTGGTTTTGATCTGATGTCCGCTGGTCAAGTTGAAATTGATAATTTACAGGTTTACGATCTGTGGTTTCAACCGCGTGAGTACCGCGAGTTGAAGAAAGAGGTTTCGCTTGCGTATTCATACCAGAAACAAGGTCGAGTGGCGGATAGTTATCGGTTTTTAAATGCATTTTGGCCACGATATATTTCTCGCTACGCGCCGCCGGGATTCTCAGAGGTCGCCAGACGGTTAGACGACACAATCAATACAGGGCCTGAGACGTCGCAATGGCCTTTGATGCCAAACGTATTACAGCAGTTTAAAGACTTGCCGCAGAAGCTATTTCCGTTTTAGTAGCGCTGTTAGACCTCAGCGTCGTCTTTGAGTTGCACTTGCAGGGCGCTGAGGATTTGGTTCACTCGTTCATTTTTGCTGCGGACGTTGATGACGTTGTCGAGTACGAATTCTTCTTTGTCGCCGGTTGGGCGAATGTAGAGTCGACCTGATTTGAGCAGCATATGTTCAAAGATATCGTTGATTTCCATTTCAAAACGCATGTGGGGTGCGGAGAAACGGCGAGTATGTCTGGGGAGTCCGTGATAATGAATAACTTCGTTGGGTCGGATGACCCAATAGTCGAGTAAACGTGCGAGGTACATTACGATGAAGACAAATCCAAGCAATCCCGACATCGTCCAGTAAAATGCTTTGTCGGCAACGGGGTTAATGCGGGAAATCATATTTCCAAAACTGCCCATGAGTTCAGGGGATTTCACGCCGACGACCACGAGTCCTAAGACGACAGCAAAGATGAAGAAAATGACCGCTAGAAATTTACTTTGCGGAAAATCAAACGCCATGACGAAAAGGTTGAATGTGAAAAGGAAGAGGAAGATCACCGTGACCAAGATGGCGGATGATCGTTTGACGGGTTGGGGCGACTTGCTGGCGATCGGTGTTGCGTTATCCGCCTGAGTCTCAGCGGCAGTCGCTGTTGCAGGTTCTTCATAAACACTAACGGAGAATGAGAGCACCAAGGCAGCAACGATGCTCGCAATCAGAGTGGGGTAGAGGAAGATTATTTTGGGGTAATGATAAATCCGTACTTCATCTTTGATGCGAGCGTTTTTTTCTTTTTGACTTAGTTCGGGATCCATTGTTTGTAAACCTCGCGGGTAATGCTTGGTGTTTGTCTGATGTTAAGCGTAAGGGGTTTGTAATCGCAATGCAAATGGAAATAAAAGCGGAGGGCACGGGACTTGAACCCGCAATCCGCAAGCGGACGTCTGATTTCGAATCAGATTGCTAGCCAATTCGCCTACCCTCCAGTGATTCCATACGTCGACGCATGTTTAGCAGTTGCTATTCTTATCGGATATTTAGCCAAAGGCAAGGGCAGGAGCTAGTCGCACTGAGAGTTTGCTCGCTGACAGTACCCGCTTGCGCTGCCTGTCCCGATAGCCTTCCCCGGAAAATCGGTCTATGCCCATAATCGTCAATGTAGTTTAATGTTCGCAGATACGTTTCTTCATGGATTGAAGGACATTGTTTTTTCGAGGGGGATGAGAGCATGGATGCTCGAATAGCTGCAGTGATTGTGGCAATCGGTGGATTAGGTCTGCCTTTAACTGCGAATGGGGCTAGTTACCGCACACAGAATTTTATGGTCACAGCAGATACTCCGCGTTTGGCCAGAGAAGTTGCATTAGCCGCGGAAACCTATCGTCATGGTTTGTCTCGACAATGGTTAGGCTATGATTTAAAGCCATGGTCTGCACCAGTGCCGATTCAAGTAAACGTTGCGTCTCATTTGGGTGCGGGCGGTGTCACGAGTTTCATCTTTGAATCAGGAGTTCCTAAGCATTGGCAGATGACGATTCAAGGCAGTCGTCAACGCGTGCTCGATAGCGTGTTGCCACACGAAGTGAGTCATACTGTTTTTGCCACTCACTTTGGCAGGCCTTTACCGCGGTGGGCGGATGAAGGTGCCTGCACGACGGTTGAGCACAATTCCGAGAAACAGAAACAGCATAAATTGTTGTTGCGTTATCTGACGACGGCTCGCGGAATTCCGTTTAACAAGATGCTGCGAATGAAGGAATATCCGCGAGATATCATGACGTTATATTCTCAGGGATTTTCCGTATCACAATATTTAATCGCGCATCATGGAAAACGGACCTTCATCAAATTTCTCGAGGATGCGATGTCGAGTGGTAATTGGGATTTGGCGATCAATAAACATTATCCGTTTACTGGA
This sequence comes from Planctomycetaceae bacterium, assembly GCA_018660825.1. Taxonomy (GTDB): domain Bacteria; phylum Planctomycetota; class Planctomycetia; order Pirellulales; family Pirellulaceae; genus UBA721. Next base: position 53,023 of record JABJJO010000047.1, read on the forward strand.
GCATCAGATTTGCAAGTGAAATGGGTCGCCTGGTTAGGTAAGGGAAGTCCACAGGTATCGATGCCAGCAACGCTGGCGACATTTATTGCCACGGGCAAACCGGCAGACGAGGAGCACCCTGCTGATGTGGGTTGGGTTGCTAGACGACGTTGATTCAAAAAGACATTCTGGGTGTTTCGTCTAATTGGAAAGTAGATTCGGATGAAGTTATCACCATTTCACTTGGCAGTGGGTGTACATGATTTAGTTGCCGCTCGAGAATTCTATGGGGAACTGCTGGGATGTGCTGAGGGGCGTAGTTCGGTACGGTGGGTCGATTTCAATTTTTTTGGACACCAGTTTGTGGTGCATGTTGACCCTGGCAAAGACGCGAGTGGCCCAGCGGTGGACGTGACCAATGCAGTGGACGGACATGCTGTGCCGGTTCCCCATTTTGGAGTGGTACTTGAGTGGCATGCTTGGCAACACCTAGCAGCCAAATTGAAGTCAGCGAATATAGAGTTCCTGATTGAACCGCATATCCGCTTTGCAGGCGAAGTTGGCGAGCAGGCAACGATGTTCTTTTACGACCCGAGTGGCAATGCGTTGGAGTTCAAAGCGTTTCAGGATGAGACGCAAATTTTTGCGACTACGAATTAATACCTCACCCTCCGCGCGGCGATTTCCGCGGATAAACTTGGATCATGATTGTAGCCTCGACATGCGCTTGCCGCACGAATGCGTTTTTGGTCCAATCACGGAGTTCTAGACATTGGTCTGGACTGGCGTGTTGTGAATGCTTCCAAGACGGCAATTGCCTGTTCGAGGAAACGCTGTATTTCTTGTGACGTTGCGGCGATACGAACATCACGCTGCAAGAAGACGAAACGATTGGTGAATATTAACGATCGGTTGAATGGGTGTTATTGTTGAGTAGTTTTTTGATGATTAAGACAGTGGTTGTGGCGCCGAGTGCAGTTCCAAAAAAGATTGCGGCCGGAATGATCCAATGTTCATTTGAGGTCAGGTGAGCGAAAAACATGAGAGAGATTGTCCTTAGGAATAAGAGATGTGTCGCTACAGTTTAAAATAGTAATATATTTATGATGAGCAAGGCTTGGTGTTCTGTTGCCAGGCGGCGAGCAATTCTTCGACAATTTGGTCGATCGGGTGGTCGATATTAATTTGGGCCATCACGATAGGACCCTGACCTCGCATTCTCTTAGCATCAGCTTCCATTACATTGAGGTCGGCACTAACGGCTTCAGCCAAGTCGATTTTATTGATTACCAGTAGGTCTGATTGGGTGATCCCAGGTCCCCCTTTACGTGGCACTTTATCACCCCCGGCAACATCAATAACGTAAATCGTATAATCCGCTAGCTCGCGGCTAAAATCGGCAGCCAGATTATCTCCCCCCGACTCGACAAATAAAAGTTCCGGCGTATGTAGTTGTGAAAGTTCTTCAAGGGCAAGTAAGTTATGTGAGATATCTTCGCGAATGGCAGCATGGGGGCACCCGCCGGTCTCTACGGCGCGAATGCGGTCCGCTTGCAATGCATCGTTTCGCAAAAGGAATTCTGCATCTTCTTGTGTGAAAATATCGTTTGTGACCACAGCGAGATTATGTTTATCGCGGAGTGCCTTGCAGAGTGAAAGCAACAAGGCTGTTTTCCCACTTCCGACAGGACCACCAATACCAATAGTAAACGCTCGCTGTTGATAGTCTCGATTAGCACCCGGCAAAGCGCGTTGATCAAAGTAACCGGGATTTTCAAGTGGTTCATGTGAGTGTGTTGCACCGTGCGAATGGTCATGGCTATGGTCGTGGTCATCATGCATGATTGTAGTGGCCTATCTGTGGAAGCTGCAATAAAAGATTGTTGTGGATTTAAGATATTCCAAGGCTAACTCTGAAACAGCCTTGAGTAGAGTCGGTCGTGGTTGGATTGTAAGATATCGAGGATGGGTGAGGTTTGTGCGATGTCACTCAAGCAATACGCCTCACAGTGTTTTAGCACTTGTGTAAATTCGTTGTCAAGTTGGGGCCAAATGGATTGTGCGGCTAAGGGGCCGATAATATTTAGTCGTATCGCACTGGAAATCAAATCGCGGATCATGGTGAATAGAAACAACTCCGCACCGTCGTGAAGAGAAATTCCAAGTGAGCGAGTGACATATCCGAACGTCGGGAGTAGATGCCCCCGGATCGTCTTATTGCGAACTTGCGCCCGTAATAGCTCGACGGTATCGCAGTCAAACGCTTGGCAACAAGTCGCTAGAAATGCTTGACCCTGCCGTAAGCTCGCGCGCCTAGCCACATGATTACCAAGCAGGGCGTGACATAGGTTGTCTAATTCAACGGTAGTTTGAATTTGTTGATGAGCGGCCACAAATTGTGGCAGGCTGTAATGACGACTTTGGCGAATTTGTGTGACCAATAGATCCAAAAGTTGCCCAGGCTGTTTTAATTCGCCCCATTGATAGAGTGCTTCAAGACCGCCGGAATGTGCAAATCCTCCACTTGGGAATGACGAATCGGCCAATTGGTACAGTAATCGTGTATTAGAAGATGTTTGGGACACAGTAAACGCTCAATTCAATGAATAGCAATCGTTATAGTTTAACAAATTAAAATTTTATCACGATTCTTCCTCAATAATGTGGTATACGAACCAACGAAAAATCGAAACTATAATAGTGGTTCGTATATCGCAATCAATTTGCAAGAGTTGATGGCGACAACGATTTAGTAGATGAACCGAGTGTTGCATTATCTTAGGCGATGATATTGTCTCAAACTAGATATCAATGGAATGTATTTGAAAGGGAATCAGAGATAGCGGCACTTAGCGTTATTTTTGTATTTAAATGGAGTTGTAATATGAAAAGGTTACTATTTACGGGAATGTTGTTAGCTTTAGGGATGTTTGTGTTCACGCAAACAACTCAGGCCCAAATCGAATTTAGTGAATTTACCGGTACACGTCTTGTGACTTACACGCAAGATGATGCGAATGAAAGCACGTTCAAAGATTGGGTCGGTGAAATGAATGTTGGGGCGGGACTTCGCACAAGCATGAATTCGTCTAAACCTCAAGGTGCTGCTCGTACATATGATTTCAATCTAGATAATGTTCGTTTGTATGTTAGCAGCAGTGGTCATGACGTGATTACTTTGGAATTCAACATGGACATAAACAACGCTCAAGGATTTGGTACTGGTGCTGAAGCAGGCGAAGCTCGTGTTCTCGATGCCATCGCAAAATTCAAGCTCAGCGATGCTGTCAATATCTGGATTGGCCGCATGTTACCTCCCAGCGATCGAAGTAATCTAAGCGGACCTTACTACTTGAATGCTTGGACATTTCCTTGGGTTCAATTTGGATACCACAATATTTTCCAAGGTCGTGATGACGGTATTTTGGCCCATGGGAAGCTTAAGGAAGGCCGATTTGAATATGCAATTGGTGCTTTTGAAGGTAAAGATGCAGCCGCAGGAAGCAATGACAACATGATGGTTGCTGGACGGCTGAACGTTAATCTTCTTGATGTTGAAGAAGGGTATTACAACTCTAGTACATATTTTGGTTCGATGGATATCCTAACTATAGGATTTGCATTCCAAAGCCAAAATGGTACGGATGTTGCTGGTGCTGGAGATTACGATGGGTACAGTTTTGATGTACTATACGAACGTCCAACTGAAGATGGCGGTGCTATTACCGTTGAAGGTGCATGGTACGATTTCGAAGGTACTAATTCCTCCAATGATGGTAACAGCTATTTCGTCATGGTTTCACGTATGACCGGTTCGGACATTGCAATTGGCCCAGCTTCAGGCCGAGTGATTCCTTACTATCGCCATCAAAACTTTGATCGCGATGCTGGTGCTGCAACGGATAAAATTCGTAGCAACGACTGGGGATTACACCTTGTCATGAACGGACATAATTCACGTTTTACTCTGGAATACTCAAAATCTGAGACTGTTTCAGGTAGTTCAACAGAAGACGTTCGTTTTGGGTATCAACTACAGTTCTAAGAGTAGTTATATTTCCCCCTTGATTCGTCAAAAGGGGCAGTTGCGGAGTTTTTCGCAACTGCCCTTTTTTTTTGCACTAAGCTCAAGCCTTGCATGTATTCTAGGCAAAGCCGAAATCGAACAAGACTTCCGGTATTATTTTTAGGAAAAAATAAACGGCGTAAACTCTTTAATAAATGACAGTTGCATTTGTTGCAGGTCTTTTTGTCGGTGCAATTTGGCACGGTATTTGCATAATGTGTTTGTTTATACAAACGTGAAATATTATGTAGCCATTGTGTTGATGGCTTTTGTATTGATTTTATTAAATGAAAAGGCGGGAAGCGTTATGTTGAAGAAGATAAATTTAATGTTGTTTGCTGGGCTAATAGCCACAGTACTTTCGGTTGGTTGTAGTAGTTCTACCACGACGGAATCATCATCAAATGAGGTTGAGCTGGAAGATATAGCAAACCAGGGCCTGACGGAAGAGGAAGTGGGATCGGTTAAGATCGGTATCCTGCATTCCCTCAGCGGTACGATGGCGATTTCTGAATCGTCCCTAGTCGATGCAGTTCAATTGGCAGTGGACGAGATTAATGCTGCCGGTGGTGTGCTTGGAAAGACGATCGAACCTGTTGTTGTTGACCCCGCTAGTGACTGGGACTTATTTGCAGAAAAGGCCAAAGAATTGATTGTGACGGAACAAGTGGCAGTGACTTTCGGTTGCTGGACGTCTGTAAGTCGTAAGTCAGTATTGCCTGTGTTTGAGGATGAAAATGCATTGTTGTTCTATCCCGTTCAATATGAAGGTGAAGAACAATCATTAAATGTCTTTTATACGGCCGCTACGCCAAATCAACAGTTGATTCCAGCAGCTCAATATATGATGAGTGAAGCAGGCGGCAGCTGTAAGAAATTCTATTTGCTGGGAACAGATTACGTATTCCCACGTACTGCCAATAAAGTACTCAAGGCATTTCTCAAGAGTGAAGGTGTTGCTGATGAAAATATCATCGAAGAATACACACCATTTCACCATCAGGAATACCAAACCATCGTTGGTAAAATTAAGGAATTCGCTGCTAGTGGAGATGCTTGTATTCTGTCGACCATCAATGGTGACAGCAACGTACCTTTCTACAAGGAATTTGCAAACCAAGGTCTTTCTTCCGTGGATTGCCCAATCATGGCTTTCTCTGTTGCCGAAGATGAATTGCGAGCCATGGATGTACCACCATTGGTAGGCCACTTGGCTGCTTGGAACTACTTCCAGAGTGTAGATTCTGATTCGAACGCTAAGTTCATCGCAGCGTTCAAGGCCAAGTTTGGTGCAGATCGAGTTACGGATGACCCGATTGAAGCCGCATATTTTGGCGTCTACGTCTGGGCTGCAGCAGCAGAAAAAGCTGGTAGTTTCGATGTTGATCTGGTTCGTGAAGCGGTTTACGGTATGGAATTCGACGCTCCCGGTGGTCCTAAAAGGATGCACGAGAGTAATCAACATACTTTGAAGCCTGTGTACATTGGTGAAATTCTAGAAGACGGACAATTCCGAATTGTTCATGAGAGCGATGGGTTAGTATCCCCAGATTCTTATAGCTCCTATCTGCACGCCGATGGAGATATTCCAGCACCAACTGGTGGACCCAAAAAATAGTCGTGTAATCTTCGCAGTTCTCAAGGGTGTTCCCTTGTAATTATGGATGCCAAATTGGAGAATTAGGAACATGTTTTGTTCTTAATTCTCCGATTGGCTATTCCCCATCACGCCACCTGGTGTAATCAAAATTCGATTAGGCGATTTCTATAGACAATGACGATCATGCGGTTATTTGAATTTCGATGTTTGCGCATTGTAGTGTTGTTTGCCTTGTCGCTGATCAGTTGCGTTCTCTGCGCTGAAGATGACAAATTGCGTGCTGTGATGAGCTTGGTCAGTGCTGACGACGCAGAAATACGTCAGCAAACGCTCAAAGAGTTATCCAATATTGAGGATCCTCGGATTCTTGGATTTTTGGAGGATTACAAGTTGGGGAGGTTGTTTAGGTTTGAGTCTCAACTGGTTCGGGGTGAAACGCAAAAGGACGAGAATTCTGTCAGCGTAATTCCGTTAGAAGATTTTCTCGATCGGACACCCGTGCTTGATGCGGCGGGACAACAACACGTTATTATCAAGCGAAATCTTAAGTCATTAATTGTTCCGCGTGCTGATCGTGGATTGTTGCAAAATGCAATTCTGATTCACACATTACGCTCTGGTAGTGTCAAACAACGCTCGGAAGCTGCTCAACGTCTGGGTACAACACGTCAATTGGAACATCTCCCGCTGTTGCAGAAGATCGTTGCTCAAGACAAAGCTGCTGAGGTTGTTTATGCTGCTCGGGAAAGCATCGGAATATTGCAACTGCAGGACTCTGCAGCGGAAAAGACCACGATTCTGAAAGCAGCTAAGGCACTAGGCGAGCTGAAAAGCCTGCGTGGCAAAGCGCGTTTGGAGCAGGAGTTAGAAAAAATTGACGATCGTCTTTTGCAGGGCGAGCTGATTGATAATGAAATTCGGCTGGCATTGCATACTGAGTATCAGGCGATTGAGCAGTATCATGAGCAAACATCGTTATTGAAAAGCCTATTTAATGGAATTAGCACCGGTTCTATCCTGATTTTGATTTCCTTGGGGTTGGCCATCGTATTCGGCCAAATGGGAGTGATAAATATGGCCCATGGAGAACTGGTGATGTTGGGAGCTTATGCAACCTACGTTATGCAATTAAGTTTCGGGCATACTCCGGATGATCCCAACAATTGGTTTTATGTGGCCGCCCTGCCGATGGCATTTATAGTAGCAGCGACTGCGGGAATTTTGATTGAGTATTTTGTTGTCCGGCATCTCTATGCCCGCCCGCTGGAATCCTTGTTAGCGACTTGGGGAGTGGGGTTGATTTTGATTCAGTTCATACGAGCTGGATTTCCTTGGGCCGATTACGATAAGGCAGCATTTCTACCGAACTTTCTTTTGTGGGGAGGCTTTGGAGATAATATTGGTGTCAATGCACCGACTTGGTTAGTGGGAGCGTTTGAGCTGCAGCCAGGACTTGTGGTTCCCTACAACCGAGTGTTTATTATTGTTTTAACGATGGTCATCGTTGCCACAATTGCGTGGATGATGAAACAGACTCGATTGGGATTACGAATTCGAGCAACGGTTCAGAATCGTGAAACGGCGGCATGCTTAGGTGTAAAGACAAGGCAAGTCGATCGGATTACGTTTGCGATTGGATCAGGATTGGCTGGTATTGCCGGTTGTGCCTTAACGACGATCGCTGGGGTTACACCGGATATGGGACAAAACTACATTGTTGACTCTTTCTTAGTTGTCGTGACAGGTGGTGTTGGCAAACTTGCTGGGACGGTATCTGCCGGCGGGGGTATCGGCGTGGTGAATACTTGGTTGGAGACGACAACATTTGGCACAGGGCTGTTTGTAACAGGATTGTTAATGCTTGTAATTGGTAGCGTTGTTCTGATCCGCAAGGTCAGAAGTTTGAAACAGATGAGCTCTTCGCCTGCTGCTGATTCGCTGCCGTGGTGGAAGCGTTACTACCTGGAAAAGAGCGTTGTTAAAGCAGTTGTAATTTTAGGCATGGGAGTGATTCTGATGGTGGCTGTTCGCGCCACAGATACTAATAATTACTTATTTATCTACGACGAAGATGTTACCGTCGATGTTGACGATGCGTTGGTGTTGGTCGATAAGCAAGGCCGATTTCGCATATTCGATTTTATGACAGAAGAGATGCAGGAAAAGTCCGAGTTCCATGTGCCAATGGTTCTAGATCCAGCAGATTTATCGTTTCGACAACGGACGACCGATATGATCGTGCAGGCAATTAATAGTCAGAATGATTTTGCAATCAGTGCATCATCTAGTGGAACGCGAATCGCTCTAGCAGGCGTTGCTGAGTTGAATTTTTCGGATGACATGAATTGGCTGGGTATTGCGGAAAAAGGAACAGAAGGATTTCGTGCAGTACCTCCCAAATCGACTCGAGAAATTCCTGCATCGACGCGTATCGGTGCAATTCCAGTGCGCACAATTTGGGCCAAAGTACTAATACTCGTGGTAGTCATGGTATTTATTCAATGGCGACCGGCTGGGTTATTTCCCCCCCGTGGGAGATCCGCTGATGTCTGATTTAAATCTACTGCCAAAATCTAGTCGTGTGACGGATATGCTTGATCGCGGCACGGCCGTCATTGATAGCAGCACGCGTGTTACCGCAGTTTTGGTGGCTTTGGTGCTGATACCATTGTTGTGGGCAAATGGAAATATCGAGATATCGACGGTTAATATGTTTGGTCGTTATCTTTGCTTTGCGTTGGTTGCCGTTAGCCTGAATTTGTTATGGGGTTACACGGGCATGCTCTGCTTGTGCCAATCGCTCTTTTTTGCCTTTGGCGGTTATGCGATGGGGATGTTCCTAGCGCATCATGGTGGTCCAGAAGGAATCGTGGACATTAATAATTGGAAAATGCCCGCTTGCTTGTACCAAACGTATCCAGGGCAAGTTGGCGAGTCTGAAAAGGATTGGTTAGTCCCTACTTTTTGGAAGCCCTTTTACTGGTTTAGTTCAACGGTCGTGTTGGGGTTATTACTGCCAGGATTGTTCGCAGCGATTGTTGGATTTTTTGTTTTCCGCAGTCGAGTAAAGGGCGTATTTTTTGCCATTCTCACTCAGGCTTTAACGCTCGCTGTTTGGCTCGTTTTTAACATGAACGAAACGATGCTGTGCGGAACCAATGGTCTTACGCGTTTCGAATCGGTGGGACCGTTTACTCCTGAGAATTCTGGTAGCCAATGGACATTGACGCTTGTTGTCACGGGGATATTGAGTGTGCATAGTTATATGCTGATCCGGTGGTTAACGAACACCGTCCGCGCTAGAAAATTCGCTGTTGAAAAGCACCCTCGCGCAAAAAAACTATTGTTACTGGGGCTTAGTATTGGGATGGCGCTAGCTGGGGGAATGTGGTTTACGGATAATGTGACGCGCCAATTTGATTTATATGATCAATTGAAAGACGAACGCGTCCAATTGATTCTGTATATTGCCTCGACCGTTGCACTGCTTGATGTTTATTTGTTCTGTCGATATTTGATTCAATCCCGTATTGGTCGAGTCCTAATCGCCGTGAGGGACAACGAACAACGCTTGCGGTTCACAGGCTACAAGCCCTACGTATTTAAAGTATTTGTGTTTACCGTTTCCGCCATGATCGCTGGCTTGGCTGGAATGCTGTACGCACCTCAAATGGGAATTTTTACTCCGACAAACCTCGAAACAAAAGAGTCCATCTTGGTTGTCATTTGGGTTGCCGTTGGCGGTCGCGGAACGTTATCCGGACCCATCGTCGGCGCTCTGTCGGTTAACCTGCTATACAATTGGCTTACTAGCGCAGCACCCGATACTTGGCCATTTGTGCAAGGGGCATTGTTTATCTTAGTCGTCCTGGTGATGCCCAACGGCTTAGTCAGCATTTGGTCATTTTTGATGCGAACCAAACAGCGATTAGGCCAGCCAGATATGTCGCCGTTCGATGTGACACAGCATGCCATAAAAGTAGATGATGCTGCCGATCGATTGAGTCGCATTGCAACCTTACAGCGTCATCAAACAGACTCGGAAGAAATTCAAGCGGAAATACTCAACGTTGAAAATTTGTCCGTCGTGTTTGATGGCTTTAAAGCGTTGGATATTGATAAGTTCACATTACAACATTACATGCTACAGGTAATCATTGGACCCAACGGTGCTGGTAAAACGACATTCTGTGATATTATCAGCGGTAAAACTCGTTGTACGAGCGGTCGTTTGGAATACCAGCAGCAGGATATTACGAAGCGAGATGAAGCCGCAATAGCGAGAATGGGAATTGGGCGAAAATTTCAGACGCCGTCTCTTTTTGATAGTCTGACAGTTTACGAAAACATGGAAATTGCGTTACCGAACTGGCAAGGCTTGGGTAGAAATCTTCTCCAAGATACTTCCACGCAGGAAGACCGTCGTATATTGGAATTGCTGCATCGTGTTGGATTGAACGATCAACGTGATCGACAGGTTAAGTATTTGAGTCATGGGCAACGGCAATGGCTGGAAATCAGCATGTTGATTCTTTCTGATCCGGTATTATTACTCGTGGATGAACCCGCAGCGGGCTTGACTGATGAAGAGACTGTTTTGACGGCTGAATTGCTGCTAGAACTGCAGTCTGACCATACGATTATCGTGATCGAGCACGATATGGATTTTGTGAGATTGCTCAATTCGCCAGTTCTCGTGTTGAATGAAGGTAAAGTTATGGCGTCTGGAACTATGGCAGAAGTACAAGCAGATGAGCGCGTTGTCGAGGCGTATTTGGGTAGATAATACATTGTTATAATTAATGTGATACAAATAGTGATTGGAGTGATTATCTAATAGGTAATCTAGAAAAAGGCAACGGTACGTGGAATGTTGAGAATTGAACAACTAAGCTTTTCCTATGGATCGATCAGGACGTTGCGCGAAGTGGACATGGTGATGCAGCCCGGCGAGGTAACATGCATTGTTGGTCGCAATGGCGTTGGGAAAACGACACTCCTAAAAAATATTATGGGAGTCCTGAAACCCAATAGTGGGTCGATCACGGTTGATGACCGAGTAGTAACGAATATGACGGCCTACAAACGAGCGAGAATTGGGTTGGGCTTAGTTCCCCAAGGGCGGCAGATATTTCCCCGCATGACGGTCGAAGAAAACTTGTTCGTTGGTCTGGAAGCGTCACCCGTACCAACTCGTAAGATTCCCGAGTTTGTTTATGATTTGTTCCCGGTTTTGCAAGAAATGAAGGTTCGCATGGGAGGTGACCTCTCGGGCGGGCAACAACAACAATTGGCGATCGCAAGAACGCTCGTCGGTAGTCCTAAAGTAATGTTACTTGATGAACCAACTGAGGGAATTCAGCCAAATATTATTCAGTACATCGGCCAGGTGTTACAAAAACTTGCTCGAGAACAAAATATGACCATTATTCTCGTGGAACAGTACTTAGATTTCGTGCATGAATTTGGCGATCGATTTTATTTGATGAATCGCGGCAAGTCGGTCGCCGGTGGTACTACCGACGAGCTTACCGCTGAGCTCACGAAGAAATATCTTAGTGTCTAAGTTTCTTCTCGCCGGGAGGTGAAAATGACGACCATTTGCACTACTGCCCAACAACGATCTGCTATTGGTGGCAAAGGATCTCTAGAGGTTTCTTTTGTCCAAGGTCAATCGGTAGTTACAAAATGTTATGCCACGGATCCACTGAAGTTGCTTGTGCCCAAACGTGATAATCGAGCAGCTTGGGCGTACGTGAGTAGTTATGGTGGAGGTATGGTAGGCGGCGATGAAATTGAGCTCGATGTACAGGTAAATAACAATGCGATTGCCGTGCTAGGGACGCAAGCGTCGACCAAAATATATAAAGACCAAACGGGCCGAGGTTGTAAACAATTGATTAGGGCGCGAGTGGCCGATCAGGCAATACTCGTTGCGGTCCCTGACCCAGTTACCTGTTATCGTGATGCCGCGTTTGACCAGACGCAGTCCATCTATCTGGCAGGAGATGCCTCGTTAGTACTCGTTGATTGGGTTACCAGTGGACGGCGTGATGCGGGTGAAATATGGGATTTTTCTCAATATCGTAGTAGTATTCAAATATATCGTGATGAGCAACTTCAGTTGCTCGATACAATCTTACTGGATTCCAATGATGGGGCATTGACGGCGGAATATCGATTGGGCCGATTTCATTGTTTAGCAACGGTTGTTTTGGCGGGTCCCAAAATGGTTGAATTTAGCGAGACGATAATTGCTGAGTTGAAAAAGAAAGAACCAACGCAGCGCGGCCAGTTGATTGAGTCGATGAGTCCGTTTGACGATGGGTTCGTACTGAGAATCCTCGGCGAGACAACAGAAATGACTTCCAATCGCCTCAAACTTCGTTTAGGATTTTTAAAGACACTACTCGATGAAACACCGTGGGATCGTAAATGGTAAAACTGAGCAAATACTTAGCACTAAAGTAAAAGGAACTGATGGATGCACCTGTCACCACGCGAAATTGACAAACTGATGCTACACCAAGCGGGATTTCTTGCGCAAAAACGGTTAGCTCGCGGAATTCGACTGAATTACCCAGAAGCCGTCGCTTTAATTGCTACCCAAGTCCTCGAAATGATTCGCGATGGTAAAACCGTTGCTGAATTGATGGATCTGGGGCGACAGTTTCTCGGTGTGAACCAAGTCATGTCCGGAGTGGCCACAATGGTTACTGAAGTGCAGGTCGAGGGTACATTTCCAGATGGCACTAAATTGGTGACTGTCCATCAACCTATTGTTAAGGAACATGGCAATTTGGAGTTAGCCTTATATGGTAGTTTTTTGCCTGTGCCGGAACTTGATCTTTTTTCTGATGCTCAACAAGATATGACGCCGGGTAAGACGCTAGTGGCCGCTGGCGAAATTATCTTGAACGAAGGACGTGAGTCAACGGCTTTAGAGATTACCAATACTGGGGATCGACCGATCCAAGTTGGCAGCCACTATCATTTTGTCGAAACCAATCCGGCGTTGCGATTTGATCGTGGTCGTGCCTACGGGCAACGGTTGGATATTCCGGCAGGTACAGCTGTTCGTTTTGAGCCCGGCGAAACGAAGACGGTTGAATTGGTGCCAATTGCTGGAAAACAGATAATACGAGGTGGCAATAATCTTGCTGATGGTCCAATCAGCGAAGCAGGCAGACAACAAGCTCTACAACGTGTTGCTGACCAAAACTTCGCAAATGAAATTAATTCCTAAATATGATGTGTTAGTGAAAGATGATGTCTTATGCCTTATAAAATTAGTCGTACTGGATATGCTGAGATTTTTGGAGCCACGGTGGGCGACCGTGTGCAATTAGGCGATACTTCGCTGATTCTCGAAGTTGAAAAAGATCTTACCGTTTACGGTGACGAATGTAAATTTGGTGGTGGCAAAGTGCTGCGAGATGGGATGGGCCAGGCAACGGGTGTAGCGCAGGAGGATGCGCTCGATTTGGTCATTACCAATGCCTTGATCGTTGATTACGACGGTATTTACAAAGCAGACATCGGTGTCAAAAATGGCTGCATCCAAGGAATTGGTAAAGCTGGCAATCCAGATGTGATGGCTGGAGTTGATGATAACATGGTCGTCGGTGTGACGACCGAAACGATCGCGGGCGAAGGATTGATTTTAACGGCTGGCGGTATCGATACGCATATTCATTTTATCTGTCCGCAGCAAATCCAAGAAGCGATCGCCAGTGGAGTCACGACGATGCTTGGTGGTGGAACGGGGCCCGCAACGGGTACTTGCGCCACAACCTGCACGCCGGGGGCAACGCATATCAGAATGATGTTGCAAGCTACCGATGATATGCCCCTGAATTTTGGATTTTTGGGAAAAGGGAACACTTCGTTACCGGAAGGATTACAGGAACAAATTATGGCGGGGGCCGTGGGCTTAAAACTTCATGAAGATTGGGGAACGACGCCAGCCTCGATTGACTGTTGTTTGACCGTTGCAGAGCAATACGATGTGCAAGTCGCTATTCATACCGACACACTCAATGAATCAGGATTTGTCGAACAATCAATTGCAGCACTTAAAGGCCGGACGATTCACACCTATCACTCTGAAGGTGCTGGGGGGGGACACGCACCGGATATCCTCAAAGTATGCGGTGAAGCGAATGTGCTACCGAGTTCTACAAATCCAACGAGACCCTTTACTATCAATACGATTGATGAACATCTTGATATGTTAATGGTTTGCCACCACCTTGATAAAAATTTGCCCGAAGATGTTGCCTTTGCCGAAAGCCGTATTCGGGGTGAGACAATCGCTGCAGAAGATATTTTGCATGACCTAGGTGCGATCAGTATTATGGGGTCTGATTCGCAAGCGATGGGTCGCGTAGGTGAGGTTATTTGTCGGACTTGGCAAACAGCGTGTAAAATGAAGCAACAACGTGGTAGTTTGCCAGAGGATCCAGCAGAGAACGATAATCTTCGCATCAAACGGTATGTCGCAAAATATACGATTAACCCGGCCTTAGCGCATGGGATGGCGCAACATATAGGATCCGTTACGACCGGAAAATTGGCAGATTTTACACTGTGGAAGCCAGCCTTTTTCGGAGTGAAGCCAGAGTTAGTTATTAAGGGTGGAGTGATTGCTTGGGCACAAATGGGCGACCCGAATGCATCTATTCCAACGCCTCAGCCAAGCTATATGCGACCGATGTTTGGTAGTTTTGCCAAAGCGACAGGCCCCACATCGATTGCTTTTGTCAGCCAAACGTGCTTGGATCATGATGTCGCTGGTGAGTATGGATTGGCGAAGCGACTGGAGGCGGTTGTTGGGTGCCGTAGTGTTACTAAGAAGGATATGCAGCTCAATGATTTGACGCCAGATATTGACGTCGACCCTGAAACTTTTCAAGTTACAGTGGATGGCGCGGTGATTACTTGTGAGCCCGCTGTAGTATTGCCTTTGGCTCAGCGGTATTCGTTGTTTTAAAGTACTACGCGTTGGGTAGGTGTGAATTTTCAGTCTGTATCTTTATTTCCACATTAGGAATTTGTTATGCGGAATCTTTGTATGCAGTGTTCTTTATTGGTTCTCTTATTGGTTGTAGGGAATAGTGAGGAATTGTTGGCGGAACTCCGGTTGCCTGCGATTTTTGGTGATCAGATGGTGTTGCAGCAAAAGCAGCCGATTACGATCTGGGGCTGGGCAACGGCGGGGGAAAAAATACGGGTTGAATTTGCTGGGCAAAAAGTGGAGACGACTGCGGGTAAGGACACCCGCTGGCAGCTACAGATAGCTGCGCTGGATGCCAGTTTCGAGGCCCAGACGCTGGTTGTGAGCGGTGACCGTGACACTGTGCAAATCAAGGATGTACTGGTGGGAGAGGTTTGGCTTTGTGGTGGCCAGAGTAACATGGAAATGACCATGGGAGGGACGGTTAACCGCGATCTGGAAATTGCGTCCGCCGACTATGAGGGCATTCGTTTTTTGCGAATACCTCATGTAAGTCAGGGTGAGCCTAGAGAAGATATCATTATAGAGAAAGATGGAGATTGTCAGTGGCAACGGTGCACGACAGAATCAGTCGCAGAATGTACCGGAGTGGGCTATTATTTTGCGAGAGGTTTACACCGAATTTTAAAAGTTCCTGTGGGTATTGTGGATGTATCCTGGGGCGGGACCATGGCACAGCACTGGATCAACGAGGAGAAGCTGGATACGGTTGCGGAGATGAAACCCTACTTTACAGACTATAACGAGCGACTGAGCCGTTGGAATGAGTTTGGTGGAGAGGCCCAAGCCCAGGCAGCCTATCAGGCGGCGCTGGCCAAATGGGAATCGGACAATGCCGAGGCACTGGCGAAAAAAGAACGTGTTGCGGGGCGACCCAATGCAGGGCAGTATGAAAATCCGGCACGGCAGCGGCATCCGGCTGGTATGTATAACGGGATGATTCACCCGATCCGTGATTTTGATTTCCGGGGAATCTTGTTTTATCAAGGAGAAAATAATTCGTTTGGAGAATCATGGAAACCGTTCTACGCGACGTTTCCGCTGGTAATCCAACAATGGCGGGAGTCGTTTGGAGATCTTCCGTTTGGAATCATCCAGATCGCGGGTTGGAGCAGTCGTCGGTCGATGACCTATGACATGAATCATCACACCAATGTGATTCGTGAAATACAGTTTGATACGTGGCAAGCAACGCAGCAAACTGGTTTGATTGCCACATATGATACGAATTCCAATCAGGGAATTCACCCGGGTGCCAAACGGCCCGTGGGTGAGCGTTCGGCGCGATGGGCGTTGGGCAGTGTTTATGGCGTGAAGGGTTTTCGGTCGAATACCGCAATTTCCTATCTTGGACCGGTGTATGAAGGGTACGAAGTGCAGGACAGCAAGGTCGAGATCCGGTTCGTAAAAGAGACCTGTGCTGGGCTACGTATTAATAAAGACGATGACGTTGGATTCTATATTGCTGGTGAAAATGGTGAGTTTCATCATGCTCGGGCGCGGGTGACGCGTGTTGAGGGGGTTGATCGGCTGGTTGTCTGGTCGGACGACGTGCCGCAGCCGGTTGCCGTGCGATACGCCTGGTCGAATTTACCGAACGGGCGATTGATGAATAGCCGAGAATTGCCCGCATTTCCGTTTCGCACGGACGATTGGAAGATGACGCCCCATCAGAGCGAGGGGGATTATCAACGGGGAATCCAGAAACCGTAGAGTCCCTGGTTGAGGAAGTCATGGAATTTATAGGGGGGGGGGTGATGGTACGATAAATTATCAAAAAATAACTCGCGTTCCTTGTCAGGGAGATTTTTGAGCTTAACTTAACCGGCCCCCATCTTTATCTTTCAGAACTCGAAAGATAATTAAGAACAAGTCGATAGTAGATCCAATCCAGAAACAACCACCGGTCAAAAATTGTATTAGCCCTGTAAAAATATGTCCTAAATAGAATCGATGGATTCCTAAAGGACCAAGAAAAAGACATAGTAATATTGCAACAATATAGCTTTTGTCACTTTGGGCACCTTCCCCACTAGCTTTAACCCGTAATTGATCTTCCATTAATGCCATCGAGGCGGCTTTCTCACGTGGGTCACCACCGTAATCAGCAATACCAGCGGAATTGAGCATGTGTGTGACGTTGGATTGCTGGTGTGAGACTGGTTTTGTATAAGTTGACCACTCTGTTTTTGGCGCGTAGGTAATGGGTTGACTGGTGGGTGGTAGAGTGGGAGCCTGAGTTGCATTCGCACTACTGAAGGCAAGTCCACTAACATTTTTGGCAATTTGCTTTTGTTGACTTCCTTCAGGCCAGACTAAATCATCCGGACGTAATGTCCCATTTTGAGAAAATTGCTGTATTTGCTCAAAGGAAAAAGGGCCTTTGGTTTGTCCCTCTCG
This sequence comes from Planctomycetaceae bacterium, assembly GCA_018660825.1. Taxonomy (GTDB): domain Bacteria; phylum Planctomycetota; class Planctomycetia; order Pirellulales; family Pirellulaceae; genus UBA721. The sequence goes on from JABJJO010000047.1 coordinate 70,084, forward strand.
TTCGATAAAAATATTGATATTGGTCATTTGTTCTGTCTTGCTGCCGGTTTTTTACTTTACCATTACTGCTTCAAGTTAGTAATTAGAAGATTTTAGATCGATTGTTTTTTAGTTTCCTCACCCCCCTCTTCTGCAGATCTCTTTTTATGCGCAAAGTGGGCAAGTGAATTTGGTCGTGGACATTATTTATGTTGTTTTAAGTGAATGGCCTTACCTGTAAATATACTCAATAATTTGCCCCATTACCCGACATAAAACATGCTTATTCGTTGAGTTTATTCTCACGAAGTGGATAGGTGTTCTATTTGAAAACAACGATTCTAATTTATTGTAAAGGCGAAGATGGTACCGGGTGAAATGGAAAATCATATTTGGTTTCCACAGGAGTTGAACCCAATGGGCAGCGGTAGGAAAACGAAAACCGTTGTTACCGATAATGACTGGTGGTGTAATATTGGACACGATACTCTATAAACTGAATGATGATGATAAGAAGTAGGAGATCGGGAGAAGGAATCCATATGATAAAATATCCGCGATCAAGTGCCTGCCTGTATTGCTGGAAAAGACAGGAATTGCGTTGTCATTTACAATACCAAGACAACCCCACCGTTACGTATCTTTGAAATCACGTTTAATTTTATTGTTGAGGAGTGATGCGATGGTCACAGTAAAGTACGTTGCGGCTGGGGTGGGGATATTGCTGCTCGCCGTTTTTCTGGCATACGGCACCTTGCTTGTATCCGAATACCTCGCACTCCAAGTGTCTAACACTGGATCAGATTCTGAACCGTTGCGGGTAAAGATTACACCGGGTCAGTTTGAAACGCCAGATCGCCCTTTCGCGGCAGTCCAGGAGATCAGCCTTGATGATCAAGAGGAGGTGATTACGTTAAACATTGGTGAACAGCACTACGCATTTCCAAAAAGTTGGATGAACGGTATGGCCGAGCATGTGGTCAGTGAGATATATAAAGATCTGCCTATTACCGTAACCTACTGTAATGAATCTGAATGCGTCCGCGTTTTCCAGGGACAGGTCGGCGGAGAGAAAATGGATATTATGCAACATGGGCTAGCCGACGGACATATGGCTATTTTAGTCGATGGCGTACCTTTTTTACAGGAAGCGGAAGATATTCCTTATGATGAGTACCCATTTGAATTGATGACCTGGGGAGAATGGAAAACCAATCATCCCGATGGGTTGGTTCTGACAGAGATAATCCGCAATTTGTAGCTGATGCGGGTCTCACGCAATCAAATCCTCGATCACTTTACCGCCGAATTGACTCAATTGTTTAAACCGTCCGGCGTGGTAGTATGTCAGTTTGTTGTCATCGAGTCCGAGGAGTTTGAGTAACGTGACATGAAAGTCGCGTACGTGGTGGACGTTTTCGACTGCGGTCATACCGGTTTCGTCCGTCGCCCCAATCGTATGTCCCGCGTTACAACCGCCGCCTGCCATCCAAATCGTCATGGCATTGGGATTATGGTCGCGTCCGTAGGCGATTCCGCCGCGCAATCCATTGTCGGGAGTGCGTCCGAATTCGCCGCACCAGACAATCAGTGTGGTTTCAAGCAGTCCTCGTGCCTTCAGGTCTTGGATCAGCGCCGCGATCGGTTGATCTACACTTTCAATGAGATTACCGTGGGCGCGTTCGATGTAATCATGGCTGTCCCATGTCCCTTTGAATAGTTGTACAAATCGCACCCCTTTTTCGACCATCTTTCGTGCGAGCAGGCACTTGCGACCAAATGAATCGGTTTCTGCTTTGCCAACGCCATATTTGGAAAGCGTTTTTTCGGATTCGTCGGAAAAATCAATAGCCTTGGGAACTTCGGTTTGCATCCGGAAAGCGAGTTCATAGTTTTCTAGCCGTGCGGCGAGTTCTGCGTGCTGAGGATGCTGGGCAGCGTGTCCCGCGTTAAATGCCGTCAGCAAGTCGAGATTCATTCGTTGACGTTCCGCTGTGACCCCCGCTGGTGGCGACAGGTCTAGGATCGGTGATCCCGTGGGTCGCAAAGGTGTGCCCTGGTAAAATGCTGGCAGGTAACCGTTACTCCAGTTGGGCGCGCCACCTTGCGGGTACGAGACTTCAGGTAAAACGACGAATCCGGGCAGGTTCTGATTCACCGTCCCCAAGCCGTAAGTGACCCACGCTCCAATACCGGGATCGCCGCCAAAACGATTACCGCAGTTCATCTGGTACATGGCAGTAGGGTGATTGACGCTGTCAACCTGACAACCGCGAAAGAAGCACAGATCATCGGCGACGGCCGACAGGTGCCGCCAATTGTCAGACATGTCGGCGCCACTTTTCCCGTGTTTTTTGAATTTAAAGGGGCTCTGCACGTAGTAGCGTTTGCCACTTTCCATCGCCGATTTCTGTTCACCGCCACGAGTTAACTCGGTTAAATGCAGTTTCTCCAGTGCAGGTTTGGGATCGAACGTATCCACGTGCGACGGTCCACCCTCCATCACTAGGAAGATGCAGTTGGTCGCTTTGGACGGAAAGTGGCCATCTCTGGGTGCCAGCGGTCCGAGTTTTTCCTTGGATCTTACCTCGTCGGAAAGCAGCGAAGTGAATGCCAGACTGCCCAGAGACGTTCCAAGACGAAACAGCGATTCGCGGCGATTGACGTGTGGCATGTTTTTCTCAACAGTTAATAGATGTAGACGAACTCGTTGGAATTAAAAATCACCAAACATAGATCGGATAACGCGCGTGTGTGACGGTTAACGTCGGCGGGTTGAAGGTCGGGAACAAAGTCAGCGTTGGAATAGAGTGGTTCGGTAAAAGTGAACCTTTCTCCGGTGTTTTCTTCAACCGCTTCGCGCACAACTTCCAGCGGCGGCGTGGCGTGGGTAGGTGCCTTCTCAGGTAATGCTTTTTCAATCTCGCGCCAGTGTGTGAGAAACTCTTTCAGTTCCTGTGGGGATGGCTCACGAGACAAAGCGAGTTGAAAGCAACGCTTAATCGCATCGCGGTCATTGCCCGATTCTTTTAATGCCAGTGCGGCTAGAGTTAATGCGCGGGTGTGCGTGTTGTGGCCGTTGAACAAACTGAAGACTTGGGGCGTAACCGTGGAGGCTGTGCGGCGTTCGCAGGAAAAATCCGGTGCTGGCGTATTGAATACTTCTAACATCGGGTGAGGCATACCTCGCAGCTTCAAAATATATATCGAACGCCGATGTCGTTGCGTTGGGTTTGGATTCGGCACCCACGCGGCGGCAAACGTTCCCATCACCTGACGCGGTTGCATGGCGACTTCGACGTTGATTTCCGGTCGGCACGGGATTCCCCCGAGTGTTGGGTTTAACTCCTCGGTGACGGCAAGCATAGAGTCACGCAACTCTTCCGCCGTTAGTCGTCGCGGTTTAAAAACAGTATAACGGTTACCTTGTGGATCCAGTTCGCGAAGCGCTTTGGGGTCCGGATGGTGACTGGACCGGCAGTAGGTATTCGACATCATGATACGTCGATGTGTCGCTTTGATCGACCAGTTGTCTTCAACAAGGGTGGAAGCTAGCCAGTCGAGTAGTTGTGGATGAGTCGGTTTCTTACCGGTTGACCCAAAATTGTTCGGATTTCCGGCAATCGCCTCACCAAAGTGCCATAGCCAGAGACGATTGGCAATCGCTCGCGTTGTCAGCGGGTTCGCAGCCGCGGCAACCCAGTTTGCGAAACCGGTGCGGCGTCCCTCGATCGAGTCGGAAATTGTGGCACTAAGCTGGTCGTTGATTACGCTTAGGATCCCAGGTGATACCGGTGGACCCGGTGAAAAGGGATCGCCGCCGGTCAGGATCGCCGTCTGCTCCAAATCACCACTTTTCAATCGATTGCCGGGAATTCGGATCGGGGCCATAACGCTGGTAACACTCTTCGTCCGCCCGTTGTATACGGAGAGTGCATAGGGTTTGTAGCGGTCAAACTGCCAACCCAATCGTTGTAGTCCCTTGCGGGCGATCCGTTCACGTCCGAACTGTGCGGGTGTGAAATCCACTAGTTTGGGCGGGTAATCTTTTTGTTCGAGGCCGGCCGCGCGTAACGCCGATCTGGCCGCATTGAATATTCCAACGGTGCGGCCACTGGCATTAAAATTTTTGATCGCTTCGTCCCACGCCGCCGGCGACGTTCCTTTGTCGCGATACCACCGCTGGGCATTCACCAGCAGCACGCGATCGAGCTCAGCCAGAGACTGCTGATGCGATTGCTGCAGCTTTCTGAGGTAGGATTGCTCCTCAAATCCAGACGTGTTTTCATCGTCCAGGAAACTAGCTTTCCGCTCAGCCATTTGTGTCGTGCTGAAGACCGCCTGAATGGAATAGTAGTCCTGCGTGGGCACTGGATCAAACTTATGATCATGGCAGCGGGCACATTGCAACGAATGTGCAAGGAATGTCTCGCCGACGCTGTTCGTGACATCATCGAGAAAGCGTTGCCGCGCAATTTTAGCGACTTCCATGCCGGTCAGTTCCCAGGGACCCATCCGTAGGAATCCCGTAGCGACAATCATTTCCGGATCGTTCGCGTCCAGTTCATCACCCGCAATTTGCTCACGGACAAACTGGTCATATTGTTTGTCCTCATTGAATGATCGAACCACATAATCTCGATAACGCCATGCATTACCCCGCTCATAGTCATTCGCAAAACCGGATGAATCGGCATAGCGGACGACATCCAACCAGTGTTGTGCCATTCGCTCGCCGTAATGGGGTGAAGCTAATAAACGGTCGACAACATGTGAGAAAGCTATATTGTCAGCTCTTGCATCGTTCACAAATGCCTCAACTTCTTGAGGCAATGGCGGCAAGCCGGTCAAATCAAACGTGGCTCGGCGAATCAACGTTCTACGATCAGCCCGCGGGGCAAGGGTCAGGCCAGTGGGGAGTTCCTGCTCAATCAGCACATCGATCGGATTTCGCGTGCCTTTAATAGCCACCTTCGTGACCGGCTGATAAGCCCACAGTCCGGCAGGATCATACTTGCGGTCGGTCCATTCGGGCGAAAGACCACCAGAGGTTCCGACGGGGATGCCATCTTCGAGTGACCACGCTTCGGCAAACTTCTTCTGGATCGTTTCCTGTTGCGGCTTCGATGGCCACTGGGCACCTGATGTGATCCATTCTCGTAACCACGTCAGTTGTTCGGCGGACAACTGTTCCGCTTCCTTCGGTGGCATCTCGGACCAATCGTCACTGTTGCGCGTCGCTGCCAAATACAGTGGGCTCTTGTCTGGTTTTCCAGTCACGATGGAAGGTTCACTGCTGTCGCCGCCTGCGAACAATCCCGCCAGCGAGCGGACGTCCAGCGATCCTTCGATTTCCTGAGGATTGTTTCCATGGCACCCCAGACATTTCTCGCGAAGTAGGGGAGCAATCCGGCGGACGAACAGTATCTCGGAATCAATGCGGGTTGATTGCTGTCCGTAAGACGTATTGTTGCACGTGATGGCAGCAATAAATACAGTGAATATCAGAAATAAGCTTTGCATGATTTTATCATTTTACCAAATCGAATGGTGAATGCCAGTAACACGAAAACGTATTGTTCGCGTCCGTGGCACGCGAGTACAGGGAATATTTCACTGTGGGAGTAAAACTATTTATAAAACCAATGTCGGGTATTATCACAGTTTCGCGAGTAATGTAATGAAGAATTTTCGTTGGTTGTTTGCTGGACGATATGATAAACTCCAAGGAAGCATTTGCCTAACAACAGTCAGTGTAAATAGACGACATTCCATGCCAGACCACGAAGATAGCCTCGGAGGTGAAACGCTTGACGGCGGTGAAGCGGAAGCGGACCTTTCTGGGTTAAGCCTCAGCGACGGCGCCACCATGAGTGACGATACCGCTGCCAATAGCCTCGGCGAGGAGTACACTCTTGGTGATGCTAACATCGACGACGATCTGTTTGATGATGGCATGAAGTTAGAGGACCTCTCTGCCCGCTACGCCGAAGAAAGCGTGCTTGGCAAAGGTGGTTTTGGTGAGGTGATGCTCGCTATGGATAAACGCTTAAATCGTAAAGTTGCGATTAAACGCATTCAAGGTAAAGCCGCACGTAGTAAAACTGCGGTCCAGCGGTTTTTAACCGAAGCACAGTCGATTGCTGCTTTAAACCACAATAACATTGTCCAGATCTACGACTATGGCCGTAGTACCGATGGTCCTTTTTTGATCATGGAATGTGTCCAAGGCGGTAGTCTGTTCGACAAATGTAAAGCAGGCCCAATTGAGCCCGACGAAGCCGTTAACATCTTCAGTCAGATTTGTGACGGACTGGCGCAAGCACACGCGGCGAATATAATTCATCGAGACATCAAACCAGCCAATATCTTAATGACCGAAGATGGCGTACCGAAACTAACGGATTTTGGCTTAGCTAAGGACGACACCGCTGATACAGGCATGACGATGGAGGGCGCCGTGATCGGGACGCTGGACTTTATGCCGCCAGAACAACATCAGGCCGCGGAGCTTACCGATCACCGCAGTGACCTCTGGAGCCTAGCAGCGACGTTTTATCAGATGCTTACCGGTAAGAGTCCCAAGGTGATCAATATCACGTCATTACCTCTCAAGCTGCAGTCGGTAGTTGCCAAAGCGTTAGAGGAGTCAAAGGAAGAACGTTTTCAGTCTGCCCTCGAGATGCGCGAGGCGGTACTGCAAGCTCAATCAGGAACGATGGACACATCTCGAACGCTTGGTGAGGGTGAATGTCCACAGTGTGCAACGAGTAATCCGCCAGATCAGAAGTTTTGTCGGGAATGCAGTGCTCAATTACAGGTTAACTGCCTTGACTGTCAAAATGAGATGGAAATATGGGATAAAGCTTGCGGTGAATGCGGCGCACAGCAGGCGTCTCTAGTGGAAAAGTCGTTGGCGCGTTACAAAAAAGTCCGCGATATGGCTGAAGAGTTGCTGATTGATTTACAGTTCGAAGCGGCGATAGAACAATCCGTAGTGGTAGGAAGTGAAACGGACTCGCGACTTCAACAGTATGCAGGTTGGTATGTAGACTTTTCAGCACGGCTGGAGTCATCACGAACATCGGAATATGCTCGTTTAGAGGAACTGCTTCACGAAGCACTGACTCATGAACAGGCATATGACTATAAATCAGGTTTGCAGACTCTTGAGCAGGTTCCAGCTACGCTAAAAAAAACAACTGTTAGCGGTAACAAGGACACGGCAGATGAACTAATCGAGCGGTTATCTATAAAGCAAACACGACTCAAAGAACTTGAAGCGACTGTTCGTGAGCGGATCGGTAAACGGGAAATTGCTGGGTTGTTACCAATTGTCAATGAACTCTTAACGCTGAATCCAGGTCGTGCGGAAGTGCAGAAGCTCAAATCGGAGCTTGAAAAACGTGGCGTTGATTTACTTGAGGCGAGAGACGTCGCTTATCAGCAGGCCACGCAACAACTTGAGGAACAGCAGTACGCTGAAGCAGTAGCAACGCTCAACACGGTATCAGAAGAAGTTTGGAACGAACAGCTTGAAGATCTAAAAACCACGGCGAGTGCTTCACTCAAGCAACTCAACTACCAGCGCGACAGAATAACATCGGCTGTGAATGCCAACCAACTTAAAAATCTATTACCTGCTGTTGAAGAGTGTCTAATTCTGCAGGCGGATCAGGACGATTTAGTAAAGTTAAAACAGGATCTCACCAATCTTGAATCACAGATGGCTGCTCGTAATCAACAAATCATCTCACAGGCCCAAGAGCAAATGCTGGGGGCTCAGTTTGATGCGGTAAAGCAGACGCTTGACACGCTCGCACAGGAAAATCGGACTTCATCAACAATAAAACTGCGTCAAAAGGCACATCAATTGTCGGCGCAGCGTCAGCGTGTGTTAAGTTCTGTGTCAGCCGCTTTGTCCAATGAAAACTATCAAGTTGCGATTGAAGAGATTGGTCATTACCTCAGCAAGATTGCCAAGGCTGATATTAAGGATCTTCAACTGCAACAGATGCTGGATGAAGCTCAGGGTAAAGTGTCTGCAGCTATTCGCGACAAGAAGTTAATCAAGCTGGGAATCGTAGCAGTAGGCGTCGCCGTAATGTTAATCACGGGCGCGGTTATAAAGATTAATCTTGATGCGCAGGTCGTTGAAACCGCGCTTGCGAATTTAGATTGGGAAACAGCATTAGAGTTGGATCCAGATAATGCTGAGGGATTGCGGTTGCAGGCTGTAGAAAACAATGCTGCTGTTGTTGTAGCATTAACCAAGGGGGATTGGAGAACGGTGATTTCTTTAGATCCAGATAACAGTGAAGGATTGCGACTGCAGGCCGCTGCAAAAAAGACTATGGCGGAAATTAGGGCGCGTGCTCCGATAACTAACATGATTAATATGAAGCTGAAACTAATAACGGCTGGCACGTTCATGATGGGATCTCCTATCAATGACACAGTTAGAAAACATTACGAAACCCAACACAAGGTTACGATCAGCAAATCGTTTTACATCCAAACGACCGAGGTTACTCGAGGACAGTGGAAGGTGGTGATGGGCACCAAACCGTGGGGTATCGCTGCCGACGGGGGTAGCGCTGGCACAGAAGATGCTAACTACGCTGCGTCGCATGTAAATTGGTTTACAGCCATCGAGTTTTGTAGGAGACTTAGTCGGGAAGAAGGCAAGACGTATCGCTTGCCCACCGAAGCGGAATGGGAATATGCCTGCCGTGCAGGAACCAATACCCCGTGGAGCTTCGGCATCGATGAAAAGGTACTTGGTGATTACGCTTGGTATAAAGAAAACGCATGGGATATTGGTGAACAGTACACCCACCAAGTTGGACTAAAAAAGCCCAACGCGTTTGGGCTGTACGACATGCACGGTAATGTATACGAATGGTGCCACGATTATTATGGAGAGGATTACTACAAGTCTTCGCCCGCCACGGACCCTCTTGGCCCAACGCTGGGTTCTGCTCGTGTTTTACGAGGTGGATCGTGGGTCAACGGATCGCATCTCACTCGTTCCGCTTACCGCAATTGGCTCAACGGTGGTAAGGGTAACCACAACGCTGGCTTTCGGTTGGTTCGTGAATTGGATTAGTTCCGTGGTCATCCTCGATCTCTGCTGCGCTGCTTCTCTGAACTCTGTACTCTCAAAGACTCCTCATATCCACCTCCCTCCATTTGTTATTGATCTCCCGCTGGGGTAGTATGAATGCTTGCCAGTTTTCTAACCTCACAACAATACATTCCATGCCAGACCACGAAGATAGCCCCGGAAGTGAAACGCTTGACGGCAGTGAAGCGGAAGCGGACCTTTCTGGGTTAAGCCTCAGCGACAGCGACACCATGAGTGACGATACCGCTGCCAATAGCCTCGGCGAGGAGTACACTCTTGGTGATGCTAACATCGACGACGATCTGTTTGATGATGGCATGAAGTTAGAGGACCTCTCTGCACGCTACACCGAAAAAGGTGTGCTTGGTAAAGGTGGATTTGGTGAGGTGAAGCTCGCTATGGATACACGTTTAAATCGCAAGGTTGCGATTAAACGTATTCAAGGTAAAGCAGCACGTAGTAAAACAGCCGTCCAGCGTTTCCTAACTGAAGCACAGTCGATCGCTACTTTGAGCCACAATAACATTGTGCAGATATACGACTATGGCCGTAGTACCGATGGTCCTTTTTTGATCATGGAATGTGTCCAAGGCGGTAGTCTGTTCGACAAATGTAAAGCAGGCCCAATTGAGCTGGACGAAGCAGTAAAAATCTTCAGCCAAGTATGTGACGGACTGGCCAAAGCGCACGCTGCCAACATTATCCACCGTGACATTAAACCCGCTAATGTCTTAATGACCGAGGATGGAGTACCTAAGCTGACAGACTTTGGCTTAGCCAAGGATGACACCGCTGATACCGGTGTGACGATGGAAGGTGCCGTGATCGGGACACGGGACTTCATGCCACCTGAGCAGCAAAAAGGAGCAGAGTTTACGGACCATCGCAGTGACCTCTGGAGTCTGGCAGCGACGTTCTATCAGATGCTAACGGGTAAGAGTCCTAAGGTGATCAACATCTCAGCGATACCACCCAAGCTTCAGTCCGTAGTTGCCAAAGCCTTAGAGGAATCAAAAGAAGATCGCTTCCAATCCGTTGTTGAGATGCGAGAAGAGATACTTAACGCTCATGCCGGCAAAATGGACACATCACGATCTCTGGGAGAAGGTGAATGTCCACAGTGCACGACGATTAATCCTCCCAACCGGAAATATTGTCGGAATTGCGGCGGTCAATTACAGGTGAGTTGCCTGAACTGTGAAATGGACATGGCTATTTGGGACAACAGTTGCGGAGAATGTGGAGTTCATCAAATAGAACAGGTTGAAAGAAAATCGGCGCAACTTGATGATTGTATTGCCTCGGCATGGATGTTTTGTGATGGTGATAAATTTAACGAGGCTTTGGACGTTCTGAAGAAATTTGTCCTAGCTGAGCATCCACGTTATGCGCATTTAACGGAAGAAAAACGAAAGGTCGCGCGACGCATTCGATCGATCCGAAAAGAGAAGAAGCAACAAATCCAAAAGGAGTGGGATGGTATAAAGCGTTTGTCGGCGAAAACGAACTATGAAGAGATATTTGTTGTTTTGCGAGAAATCCCGAAACAATTAATGACGCAGACAATGCGCGATCGCTTTCATCAGGTGCGCGACATTATTGAGCAAATTGCGCGAGACGAACAACATTTTGCTAAACACTGTCGCGCGTTGAAAAGACAAACGAAGAAGGGCGATGTTGTTCAATGGAAAACAACAGTTGTTGGTCTGATCGTAGCTCGCGATGGTCTAATTGCAGGTGGAAAAATAGACGTTGTTGAACAGTTTGGTGTAGATCAATTACTAACAAATATTGAAGACCTTGAGCAAATTTATCTATATGCGGAACTGGCTCAACAAAGGCAACAATACACAAAGGCGCTGGAATTGCTTGCTGGCGCAAACGATGAATACTTCAAGACGGATCGGGGAGAACAACTGCTCACTGATATGAAAGCGACACTCGTCGAAGGTGAAACCTTGAAACGTGATGTTGCAGCTTGTATTGAAAACGAACGATTTGTAGAAGCAGCCACCAAGATTAGGGCCTATGGAGATATATTTCCGTCCAGCGAGGAAACGTTTCCGGGTCTAGCTGAATTCTTAAGCGAACGAGAGAAGTTAGAGAAAATTTTTACGGAATGTAGTTTGCAGCATTTCACCGGTGACGAACTAACGAGTTATTTACAGAGAATCGACGAAATTAATTATATTAAATGTGGCATCACTGAAACAAATCGACACAGGATTGATGTTCGCATATCACAGATGAAGAAAAAAAGATCATTCGTCATACAAGAGTACGAGGATGGTCGGCTATGGGGATTGTTGGAACAAACAGATGATCTGGGGCAGTTTTTTCCTGGCGATAATTATTTGGTTAATATAATCGCTGAACTCAATCATGAAACAGTACCTTGTTTTAATTGTGGAGAGCCGGTTACATGCAACGAACAACATTGTGGCGCCTGTTGTGCCGATCAAGAATTGATGTACAAGAATATCTGCGCCATCACCACCGACGACTACGTCCCTGCGGATTTGGGGGAAGCTATACGCGTGCACCAACAATTATCGAATTTGGAAACAATAGCCCATCCAAAAATTAAGGAATTATCAAATGGCTTCGCGAGTCAAATGAAACGCATAGAAGATCGCTGGTTTAGTGAGTTGATTCAGAATGCTAAACTGGCGTTGAAAAGCTACCACTTTGACGTCGTCACTGAGATTCTACCGGAAGCATTAGAATTCCTACCACGCGTGAAGAAAATTGTTAGCGCAGCAAAAGTAGCGAAAAAACAATTAACAGAATATGTGAGTCGTTTCCACGCCAGCAAGAATCGGACGGATCAAAGGAAAATTCTGGAGGATTGTCTCGAGCAGTTCCCGGGATATCAATTGATTGAAGAACGATTGGAAGACCATCTGAAAAAGTTTCCTCGCTAGGACGGCGGTTGGTATTTGCTTGCAGGTCGCGCAGAGACCGAAATTCCTATGTGTTAAAAACAAATTTTATATCACGAAGGGAGTCTTTGAATTTTGCAGGACAAGTTGCGTGCGGTTTGGTTGGGCATTTGCAAGCGACGCGGCTTATCAAGGGCCGTTCAATTCTGGGGCGGCGCCCTCAATTTCCCTTTCCAATCGCGCATGTCGTCCGTTGTGCCCACCATCCCTTCTTCGTTCGTGATGCCCTTAAACACCAACGGCATAAGGGGACCCGACGCCTCTCGCATGGACCATGCCATCGCCCGAAACAGTACTATGCGTAGTTCCGGATCGTAGTAGCTGAACGTGTTGTGTCCCAGCGTCGTGCCGAACACTCGACCTTTGCCTGACTGCACTGTCCAGAATATAGGCGAGGGTTTCGTCGAAAGCAGCGAGACGGGAACCCGCGCGGCGCTGTGATTGGGTGGACCGGTTCGCACACTACCGATCACTTGAACGCCGTCGATTTTGTTCAGGTCCCAGTAGAACTCGTCGGAAATCCACAGCTTATCGGGAAAGCCTTTGAAAATCGGATGCTGGTTGTCGATGGTGATGTCTTCAAAGATCGCACCCCATTGCGATCGCCCCTGGTCCCATGCCATACCTAAACATTCCGCCAGTTTTTTCCCCTCGGCAGCCGGTCGAATAATCGCGGTCTCGTGAATCGCCACCGCGCCGCCACCACGGTGAATGAACGTTTTGAACATCGTATACTGCTTTGGCGTCAGTTGAGGCAGATGCAGGAACATTACGACTAGGTCCGCTTTGTCAAACTGTGTTTGCGTTGGGAAAAGATAAGCCGTATCAACCGTAACGTTTGGCACCTGTTTCAGCAGACCGGTCATCAAATCGCGTACCCGCAGATAATCGTGTGCCCCCGGTCTGTGCGGCTTGTCGTAGCCCCACACCCAGACGATGTGCCGCGCCTGGGACGGTGCCGCATTCTCGATCGGCCCGATAAGCTTCGCAACCGCTGCTCTCGGAATCAAAGGTTTGGGCTTCTGCCAAGGGTGCTGGGCGTGACAGAGCGTACTGCTAACGAGAACGATTACTGTGATACGAGAAAACATCGAAAATCCTAATACGAAAATCGCCATCCGGAATTGAATTAACACGGCAGGTATAAATAATCTCATGCTGTGGATATATCCTTTGTCGTCGTGGTTCATGCTCACGTTGTTGACACTTGTGCCGCCAACTGCTGAACGGTGTTTGTAATCATGCCGTTAATATGACGAATTTGCCGAGAGTTCTTAGGCTGATTTAATTTAGGTCAGCGATTCCGGATCTTGCGTTATCGTTTACCGTCCTAAGCAAGGTTAGCAGACTAGCGATTATTGTAAATAACACGACCATCCGCACCCAACCCATAATAGACTGAAAACATCCAATTAAGAGAGAGATCCCATAGAGATATACGATACCATTTTCTTCTTAGTATCAAGACGCCAGTGAAATTCAGTGGTCCACTTTATAAGTAGACATCAATATTTAGTGGCGACAGAGTAAAGGCTTTATCAAGTACTTCGTGTTGTGATTTGGTAAGCTGGTCGAAGGTGGCCTCTACGAAGTCACGCTTGAAATGGCTGCTGTGTTTGTTCTTGGTTAAATGGAGGTGTGTTATGAAACGGTTGAGGTTGTTGTCGAAAAGATGGTTGATAATGAAACGACTTAATTGGTTTTATCTGGGCTGCACTATGACAAATTGGTTGTGGATCGCCGTCAGTGGTTGCAGCGGTGATCAGACTGAGTTGCCACAGTTTCGCGAAACGGGCGCGTTCGCGGCTCCGCAGGCACACCAAGCAGCGGCTGCGGATAGGAAGTTTATCTATGCCATAACGAATAATATGATTGCCAAATATAGCCGAAAGACCAGACAACAGCTTGCGGTTAGTGTCGGAGATGCACTCCATTTAAACAGCGGGTATATATACAGAGGATCCCTGTTGAGTGCTCATTCTAATTACCCTCAGATTCCCGAACAAAGTCAAATCAAGGTGCTTGATCTGCAGTCAATGCAATTGACGACATTTCATGATTTTGGAAATTATGGGGGGAGTCTCACTTGGGTCGTCCGTGTGGGAAACAGATGGCTCTGTAATTTTGCCAAATATGATAAAAACAATAGCGCCACATTTTTAGCCGAGTTTGATCGTAATTGGATCGAAACACGACGTTGGACGTATCCCCATGAAATGGTTGCTCAACTTGGAAAATACAGCTTGTCGGGTGGTTTGTTTCATCACCAGCGTCTGTTGGTCACAGGCCATGATGCCCAGCAGATTTATTATTTACGTATTCCTCAAACGGGTACAGTTCTGAAATATATAGGTAGAACCTCGGTCCCATTCACAGGGCAGGGATTCGCAGTCGATCCGATCGGAGGAGGGTTGGTGGGGATCAGTCGCGCCGAGCACCGCGTGATTTTTTTACGTAGTCGACGGCGGTAGTGCACGCCAGTATAGATATCTGATGGATACCACTGAATGAATATTAATTACCGAACAATCTCGATATAATCCTCCGCGATGTGTATTGCTTTGCCGTCTCGCAGCGTTGCCCGGACGGTGATGGGCATATTCCAGTCTATGTCCGAAACGTTTTTGAATTTCAACTCCAAAGCCCCTTTCGTTGCCGTGGGAGGCAAGGTAATTGATTCAGCATTAATCCCATGTAAGTGATTGGGTACCACCAGCTCGATCACCGCTTTGCCACTTAATGTTCCTCTATTGAGTCGGACGGGTACCTGCAAAGACCCGTTCTCTTGAACACTTGCCGTTTGAACTTCAGCATCGACAAACATCAGGCGCGGGGCCACCAAGCAGACAATCTGATCAGCCTGCTCCTGAGATGAATAACTTACGGTATGCCGACTGCCATCATGATCTGTAACCTCTGCAACTCCCATTACACAGCTTCTGCAGGTTCTTCCCACTTGCATCCATGGAGGTAACTGGATCTGAAACACAAACTCAGTATCTTTCGGGGGCACCACTAATAGGTGTCCCGTGACGCCCTGCAAGTGCCGAGCTTGGGTATCGGCCAGCATGATTCGAATAGGCCCTTTGAATTCACCTCGATCAATAAAAAACTTTCTCGTATAGCTTGATCCACGGTTCGCATATTCTGAGTTATAGATGCCCCATACCTTAAAGGGCGTTGGCAGCCCGACAGCAAGTTTAAATGTGTCAAAAACTGTTTCGGTGTCACCCACCGGATTCCAGGTGGCGACCACAGGAGTCACAGTCGTATTCACTTGAGTCTTTGGTTCAACCTCCACAACGGCTGTTCCGGTTACTCGGATTTCGACTCGTTGTATAATTGCTTGGTCATCACATTTAAGTGTTAATTCGACTTCCGATTTGCCCTTGGGTATTTCCAGACCTTCGGCGGTAATGCCCTTGGGTAATCCCTCTATGGAAAGCTCGATAGCTCCCTGAAATCCGCCCTGGCGTTGTGCCTTTATTTTGACCTTCACTATTTGCTTACGCAGGATCGTCAGACTGTTCCCCGGCATTGTCAGAAGAAAGGAAGGGGCGTGTTTGACCGGAACATCCACAACTAGCCGATAAGCGTAGTTTTTACCACTGCGGCCACCAACGGTATCGGCCACGGTGACGTAGTAGTCACCATCTTTCTTAAAGGACATCAGCAAAGATGAATCCGTATTTCCATTAGTAATATCATCATGTTGCTTCAGTAATTTGCCCTCCTTGTCATAAATGGCGATTATCGAATCCAATCGTGAACCAAGTCTGGCGGCACGCAGGTCAAAGAGCAGATTGTCTCCTTCGCGGGCGGAAAACCACCACTTGTCAACTTCATCTGCTTGCAAGATCCGACCATTAAACACTGCGGGCGTTGTAAGGACGTCTTTAGCTGTTTCGGTACTCTCGATAAATTCCCTTAGATGACTGATCTCAAAGCTCAGCGACCCGGCCTGGTAATCTTGAAAAACAAACGGGTGTTTATAACTACCTATGGTCGTGTTTGGACTTCCGTCCTCGGACATGTGCTGCGGTATTTTTATCGAAATGGCCTCGCTGGGAACATTCTGCCCCAGCAGTTCCGGCTTAATGGTCGTACCCGCTTGCCCACCAAGCGGAAATGCATGGTCGATCAACGTTTGATCGGAAATAGTAAGGCGATAAACATAATTCTGCAAACCACCAAACTTAATGTCATGAATTCGAACTTGGTGAATTCCTGACTGATTCGCGACAAACCTTATTCGCGAGTCGTTTCCATAGAAATCGATGTTCTCGGCATGTTGTCGCCCGTCCGGATCACGGATTTCTAGTCTTGAATCCAGCGGTAGACCCAGTCGTGCCGACATAACTTCACATGTATAAGACTGTCCGGCAACCGCTTGAAATTGCCACACATCTACATCTTCGCGAGGGAAAATACGACCGTTGATCGTAAGCGGCACTTGCACGTCGACCGGAATAGGATCACCATCGATTTCATATTCTACGATTTCTGGTAAATCCCCAACTATAAATTTCATAGCTGGGGTGATCCCTTGGCTTGTCGAGACCCGCCAATAATGAAAACCCAACGGCGCATCTGGAGCAACGGTCAATGTGCCACCCGTGTCCTTAGGGTAATCCTCTTTTGCCTGAGACGCGGGCATAGGGATCACAGGGCCTTCAAACCAATCCGTCTTTTGCAGTGGTATAATCTGAGCTGGCCCTTTAACTCCGATTCCCAACATCTCAAAATCAGCCTGCGCAAATAGGTAATAGCCCCCGACACGAAAATCTATGGAACTTCCTCGTTGCCCACCGGCGGGAAATATATATGCCACACCAGGTGGTTCGGCCAGCAGCGGTTTCCCCACTGTAGCACCAACTAACAGCATTATCACAGTCAATGATCGTAAGCTGAGCATAGCTTCAGTCTCATTTATAGGTAGAGGGTTAAAACAGTCCCGGGATTACTTTTCCATCTCCAGGTACGATAGGAATCGGTCGGCCGTCGGGCGTATAAAACACCTGATCCCGCCGCACTCCAAGTCCGCGATAGATCGTTGCCATCAGATCTGCCGGGCCATAAGGCGTCGTTGCCGGCCGTTCCGCCCGTTCATCGGAGGCTCCGATTATTCGGCCGCCCTGAATGCCACCACCAGCTAGGGCGATAGTTGTACTGGGACCCCAATGATCCCTGCCGGCATCTTTGTTAATTCGGGGAGTACGACCAAATTCTCCGGTAACCAAAACCATCGTTGAGTCCAGCATCCCTTGGTTATCCAGATCTCCCAATAGCCCCGCCATCGCGCCATCCAGTTGTGGCAGGAGTTCATTGCGTAGCACATGAAAATTATTGTAATGCGTATCCCAGTCAATATGATCTATCAGCACACAGCGCACTCCTGCCTGAACCAGTCGCCTGGCCATCAGGCAGGATTGGCCCAATGAGTTTCTGCCATACTGATCACGTAATTGCGGTGTTTCCTGTTCAATATCAAACGCATGTTTTGTGGCTGCCGACGTCATAAGGTCAAACGCTTTTTGCTGAAATGTGTTCATGGACTGTACATCTTGGTTGGCTCGGGTTTCCATAGATCCCTGATAACGATTAATGCGTTGAAGCAGCGAGCGACGATTGCCCAAGCGATTGGCAGCTATGGTAACTGGAGGTACTAAATCCGGCACTTTGAAATCGGGGGCATTCGGATCTGCCGCAACGACAAACGGAGCCGCCGTCGGTCCGAGGAAACTGGACCCCGCACTGTTATGCATTTTAGGTAAGCAGACATAAGGCGGCACGGAACCTCGCGGACCCTGCTCTTTGGAAATAATGGACCCCAGACATGGTTTTTGATTATTGGGCTTAAGGCCACCATTAAAACCCGCTGCTGGCGCATAGCCGGTCAACATCGCGTGATCAGCACTACCATGGTTTGAGTCCCCGTGGCCAAAAGATCGTACTAATGAAAACTTGTCTTGGTGTTTTGCTACCTGCGGTAAATGTTCACAAATCTGAATCCCTGATACTGCTGTCGATATGGGGGAAAATTCACCTCTGAATTCCATAGGAGCTTCCGGTTTCATGTCCCACGTATCAATCGTTGACAAACCACCTTGTAGAAAAACAACAATCAGTGATACATCTTTGGTGGTGCGATTCTGGTTACGATCCACAGCCTGGCTGTGCAGCAGTTGCGGCAAGGAGATTCCCATCCCAAATGCACCGGTTGCACCCCACTGCAAGAAATTTCGACGTTTTATCCGATCACAAAACCGACCCTGATTTTTCATCTGTTATTCCTTTATTCCAATCGCATCGACGGAGGTATTTTACTAGTGGTTAAACAGAAACTCTAGCGAATTCAACATGCTCCAGGCAATGTCTTCTAAGCTTTGCCGTCTATTACTACCGTGCGTTACATATTGAACCGCTGTCGCGATTTCCTGTTTATCTCCATAGCGATTAAAAAATGTCAAATACAGTCGTTGAATCGCTATTTCATTATCTTCATAATCACTTGCTATTTGCCGGATCGTCCCCGCCTCATGGGATAATTTGTTTTCGATCCCTGGTGAATTCAGGATGTGTAACACTTGACTCACCGTTGGTTCAGATATTCTTTCGCACTCGCAAGCTGTCGCTCGCACGGGACGACCAAACGTCTCTAAAAAGTAATGTGGTACGGAACTATCCCACAAATCGATAGCGCGGCTTCCAACCGGTACGCCTTGAAACTTTTCCGCAACGCCGGTCGTTTGGCAGATGGCGTCGAGCATCACTTCCGCCTCGAGTTGTTTGAACAGAAAGCGAGAATAGTTTTGTTCATCCCGCTCGTTCGTCTCATTAACTGCTGAACTTCGCTGGTAGGCATCCGTTTGAATGATTAGTTTCAATAACTTACGAAAATCAAATTCCGCTCCGACAAAGGCTTTAGTGAGACCTTCCAGAAGTTCAGGATTCGTTGGTGGGTTCGTCAGTCGCACATCATCAACCGGTTCGATGATGCCACGCCCCATTAAATGGGCCCAGGTTCGGTTTGCAATATTACTAGCAAACCACGGATTCTCGGGAGCCGTTAGCCAATTGGCAAGCTCATCACGCCGATCGTTCAGTGGATTCACTGTTGGCATTTGAGTGCCCAAAGCAAAGGCCTGAATCGTTTCGCCGGTACGCGGGTGTTTAGTAACTGGATTGCCCTGTGCGATTAACATCTCACCCCGCGAGGACTTCTTGTAGCGAACCTGTGCAAAGAAAGCACGCATCCCATAAAAGTCTGTTTGTCCCCAACGATCAAAAGGGTGATGGTGACATTCTGCACATTCAATCCTGATACCTAACAGCACTTGGCTCATGGTGCTGGCCATCCGATTAGGTGACTTAACGGCTTTGTAGAAAAACCCAGCCGGTGCATCGACTAATGGTCCGGACGTTGTAATCAATTCCCGCGCAAATTTATCCATGGGCTTATGCTGCCGAAAACTCTCTTTGATCCAGCTATAGTATTGGTAGGCATTTTCATGCCCTAGAGTTTGCCGATCCACTCGCAATAAATCCGACCATTTTAAAGCCCAATACGAGTTGAATTCAGGACTCTCCAATCGCTCATCGACTAGTTTATCTCGCTTGTCCGGATCTTGGTCGGATAAAAACAAGGCCGTTTGATCCGCTGTAGGCACAGTTCCCGTTAAATCGATAAAGACGCGTCGTAAAAACTGTTCGTCGGTGCATGTTCCAGAGGCAATGATGTTCATCTTTTGCAACTGACGATAAATAGATTCGTCTATCTCATTGGAACTGGTAACCACCGGATATTCTTGAATGGGGTCGCCCTCCGGAATGAAAATTCTAAATACGTCCACGCTACCCATATAGGTCGCCATCACAGCCACCACCCCTGGTTTTTGTCCAACGGTAACTTGACCGTCAGCATTCACACTGGCCTGTGACGTCGCATTTGATTGGAATTGGGCCAATTCGGTGACGTCCACGTTTTCCGCATTGGACATTTTGGCCATGACCCGCAGTTGTTGTGTTTCCCCCATCCGTAGTATCCGCTGATCGGGAGTTAACGAAATGGAAACCACTGTCACATCATCCTTGTTCTCCCAAGGCACACCGGCAGCGATCCACTCCGTGATTTTCCTGTATTCAGCACGACTGGAAGGGATAAGTATGCCGCCACCATGCGGCAGATCACCACTCATCTTTTGCATTAACAGGCTCATTTCCGCCGCCGCGGGAAAGATTCTGCGGCCACGTGCCTCCATCGTAATTGCGCGATAATCGGCCAATGGGTCGAAACCAAAAACGGATAACTTAAAGCCATTCTGGCCTTCGGCTTTGCCATGACACCCTGATGTGTTACATCGATAACGGCTCAAAATGGGAATAATATCATTCGTAAAACTCAACGGTTGGCGAATCTGCGCATCCGTTATTGATACCGGTATTTTTATTGACCTGCCTGCATACCTAGCTGTGATGATACTTGCTCCGTCCAGTATCCCGCGGACAATTCCCGTGGATGAAATATCCGCTCCTGTTGCCGAATGACGGTATCGAGCTTGATGCGTTAAATCCTGTGCATGCCCGGTTGCATCGAATCCCGTAATCAACAACTGGATCGAACTGTCTTTGCCCCGTAAGGCTACCTGGGGTGGAGATGCTTCTATCCGTATAATCTCTGCTGAGACAACGACCTGGAAGGTTGTGCTACACAACAGAAACGGTAGTATTAAAAACCAAGTTAAACGCATTTCTGTATTCTATCTCAAGGCACAGAGTGAATTGTTCTTTTTTAGCCAGTTTCGCTATAAACATATTGTCGGATAAGGCGGGCAATGCCGTGGGTATTCGTGTCATTGATCTTGGCGGTATCTGAATTGCTTTGATAAAACGATCTGTTCAATCACTGTGTTTATTTTGTAACCGTCCTGTTTGACCTCTCCTAAAATACGCTGAATCGCGAGCCGATCAAATGGTTCGGATTTCCGACCCAAGGCATAAGCAAACATCTGTTCCACGAAGTTGTTCGCGATGTCATCTTGATACATTTCTAGCAACAACAGCTTCATCTCTCTCGGAGTTTTGAATGTCTTGCCGTTGGGCATCACGCCAGCCGATTGTACTGGCGTCTGATCCGGATAGAGTGTTCTCCATTCACCGGTTGGCGCAAAGTTCTCTAGTCCCAGTCCCAATGGATCTATCGATCTGTGGCAAATAATACATTCCGATTTGGAGATATGTTGCTTAATTAACTCCGCCACCGACGGGTTTTCTTTCACCTGCAGCGCTTCACGTGCTTCTTCTATCGAAGGTACATCCGGCGGGGGTTCTAGATCTTTCCCAATGATTGTGCTCAACACCCAAACGCCGCGACGGATTGGACTCGTCCGGTCCTTCGAGGCCGTCAGTCGCATAATCGCCGGGCTGGTAATGATGCCACCTTCCCTGTCATCTTGCGTTTTCACGAGCACAGGCGGATCGTACCGGATACGCTTGTCCTGAGTCGAGCTTTCCCGACTCGCGAAGATATTTGCATACAAGTTTTGCACGGACTCTGGATCAATTTTCTGATATCCGCGGGCGGAGGACCTTTTGTAGATCCAATCGCTTTGAATCAACTCCAAAAAACTCCTGTCCGATTTAATGAGCTCGTCAACAAAAAACAATACCTCGTCGTAAGTTTCTCGGTTCCATCGTTCACTTGAAAGATACTCCCGATTGGACAATAAGTCACCGAAACCAAGCCATTGCCCAGCAAAATTCTCTGAAAGAGCAATCCGTTTCGGAGAATTCAACATTCTGGCGACTTGCGACTTCAGCACCTCGTCCTGCAGCAGACTCCCGTCTCGACCAAGTTGTAGCAACTCCGCATCCGGTGTGGTAGACCACAAAAAATATGACAGGCGTGTTGCCAGTTCCAAGCCCGTAACCGGATAAGGCGCATCGAGGTTCTTACTCTCTTCAAAACGGTACAAAAATTCGGGCGATATTAAAATCATTTCCAGGGCATAACGTAGACTTGCATTGTTGTCTTTAGAGATCTGCACGTGTTTTTGATACAAGTTGTAGTAAACATCCGTATACTCATCTAGTTGCTCGCGCGAACCACGGTAGGCCCGCATTAGAAACTTTGAAATGACCTGTTGGATTTCAGCCGCGGCGGCATCCGGCGGAATATCCGCTCGGCCTAAAACGGATTTTCTAGCAATGAGGTCTTTGCTGAATTCCGCCAAAGCGTAGTGGACGGCATTGGCAAGGTCGTTGAGCGGCGGCTTAAGTTGTTCCATGTGTAAGGCGTCGTTGTCGAACCCGGATTCTCCGGGGATATCCGAAGGCACGATGGACTCGATTTGGGATATATCGATACGGTCGGTGATAGCATCTCGATACGGTATTTTGAGCTTAATCGATAAGACGTCTTCCAAGGTGTTTTCAAATTCATAACGCGTTAAGCGGCGTAAAGGTGTCCGCCCTATATGCGGCTTTCCCTTCCGTAAAACAAACGACTTTTGAAACCAATTCTTGATGGATTCTATCTCAGAAGGCTTGAGGGGATCTTCCTCCGGAGGTGGCATTTCACCACGCGCCACCTTATTTTCTAGCTTGATCCACAGTTTGGTATACTTCCCGTAGGAACTATTGTTTTTCTGGAGCAAGGGTGTTAAGTCGATCTCACCCGCGCGTGTTTCACTGTCATGGCAAGACATACAGCGAGTCTGAATCACTTCGGCGACGTCGGCAAAACTCGCATCCCAGGCTTGGGTTGGTCGCGAACTCACAGCAAAGACCAAAACGCATGCGGCGAGGGTTACAGCGTGAAATCGTTGTGTCTTTATCACCGCTATTCCAGTTCCGCCTTAGTGAGGGTAACAATAGTTTTCTTGCCCTCTACCGTTTTATAGAGGCCTGTTACGGTCACCACTTTTCCGACACACCGATCAAATCGCAACTTGTGGTTATTCATATATGGTATGCGAATCTCTAGGTCGCTCTTATCAGAAAACCGTAATTGATAATATTCGTTGTCAGATTCAATACTGATTCGTAATAAGCCTTTCGCGGTGAGCGTTTTTTCATCATTGCTGACGAGTCTCCAACTACCGTCATCCCGATTGGTGGGTTTGAAATTGGCCTTTTCCGTAATTCCCGAAAGTTGTTCGGTTGAATTCCCAATGCTCTTAGCGTTGGTCCCCATCATTCTCATAATGGTCAACAGTAGGTTAGCGTAAGGTTGAGATTGCGGATAACGAACGTGTCGCCCTAGATCTAATTTCCCGCCGGCACCTCCCGTTAAAATAAGTGGCAGGTCCGTCAACGAGTGATAGTCCCCATGCTTAATCCCTGAACCCCACATGATCAGAGAGTTTTCAAACAAAGTCCCACTGCCTTCTCTTATTGATTTCATCTTGTCAATCAAATACCGCAATTGTCCCGCGTGCCAGATATTGATCTTGTCATAAGCGGGAAGGACTTGTCGATTGCGAACATGATGCGATACGTGATGAAATTCAGCGTTCACGCCCATGAAGTCGTAGTGGACGCGACTGTTAGTGTTGGCAAGCATGCAGGAAACGATTCTGGTAGAATCCGTCCAGAAAGCAAGTGTGATCAAATCAAGCATGGCTTTGATTCTCTCGCCGAGATTACCCACTTCTATGTTGGGATCAAAGGTCTCAGTTGTTTTGTCCAACTGGACATCGCGACTGTTTTGTCTGGCACGTTGAATGCTTTTTTCAACATCACGTATCGAGTCGTAGTAATGCTCCAGAACCTGTTGGTCGCGTGTGCTTCCCCTGCTTGCCAAAGATGACGAAGCTTCTTGGACTCCATCTAAAACGCTCAGCAATTCTTTCTGACGAACAGTCCGAGATTCATCCTTAAACATCGTATTGAATACAGCCTGAGGGTCATACTGCCCGCGCATGGGTTGGTCATTCTTGTCGTACGACAAAATGTTCAGCCAGGGATGCTGTTTCCAAACATTGTCGGCCGTCAATTGCATCGACTTGATGGGCGTGTCGCTTTCGATTTGATCGGCAATCCTCTGGTCAAATGAGTACCGGTTTACACGATTACGTTGTGTACCACTCATGAACGTTGTCGGCGCATCGAGATGACTCGACGAGCCCTCATTGTCAAGATTGCCGACGACGAGAATGTCATCTTGAACGCCTGCCAGCGGCTGCAGGATTTTAGACAGCTCAAAGTCTGTTTCCGTTCCCCCGACAATGTCCCATGCATGGGGATTAACACCACATCCCTTGTACAGCACGCACAGTCTCGGCGGAGGCGTTTCGGTGGGCTTCGCATAACTTATCGCAGGGGACATGATATCCAGCAGCGGTAATGCCACAGACATTCCCGCACCTCTTAGCATGGATCGCCGTGGGATCAGGTAGGAATTACGTCTCATCGATTAATCCTTAACTTGAAAATCTGGATCAGGGCGTGAATTGGATGGAGTAAGAAATTCCCCAGTGCGCTCAATAATTGAATTGAACTCTTGCTGCTGTTATTTAAGTATAACCAATAGCTGCGGCGACTATCAATAGATGCTACTTTTGCCGCCCGGCGGGGGGGGGGGGGCAGGCCGTAGTCACGGAACTACGAACACCTGAGCAGGTGTTACTGGGTGCTGAGGCGTCCACGAATGGCCCCATGCGGAAGGTGTAAGCTGTGGATTGTTTCAGGAAGATGGCGTTATCTTATTGGCAGATCTACTATGTTATTTTGAAAGGGTTGTACAATGCCGACTGACAAGTGGGGAAACCCCATTCGCGTTTGCTTACAGTGGATAACGGAACTGGATGGTCGTGCCCTCGTTGCCTGCATTATTGGTGGGACGATTCTCACAATATTTTGGGGGTTGAGTCTCGGCGGATTAACGTTGCCCGCCATGTGTATCGTATTTGTTTTGCTCGGCAAGCGATTTTGGAAAGCGAAAACGCCGCACGAAGAATCTCCAGCGTGCGATGAAGATGGCGTCGTAGAATCTGAAGAACGAAAAAAAGAAGATCGGCGTTCGGTAGGGATAAGGTGTCTAAAAATAGTAGCTGGTTTAGCATTTCTTATTGTTATTTCGCTCTGCGTTTTTGCTCCTTATTCAACACTGTCTATAGGCATTGGTATATTGGGTCTTGGAATGTTGCCCGCCTTGTGGATCATGTTTTTTTTGCTCGGCAAGCGACTTTGGAAAGCGGAAACGCCGCACGAAGCATCTCCATCGTGTGATGAAGATGGCGTTGTAGAACCTGAAGAACGAAAAAAAGGTGATTGGCGTTCGGTAGGGATAAGGTGTCTAAGAATAGTACATGGTTTTGTATTTCTAATTGTTATTTTGCTCTGCGTTTTTGCTCCCTATTTAACATATTCACTAGTTTTTGCGTTATTAGAGGAGATTTATTTAGCCATACTTCCCCTGTTTGAATCGATATTTGGCCCGCCTCCTTTGGAAATGGAGTTGGGCGAACGATTCTGAGGCTGCACATTGGGTACATCGCACGAATCACAGTATTGCCCAATTGGAAAACACACAGGCGGTGGATGAGAGCACGACGGAAGTTGACTAATTTCCTTAACCCAAAGATCCAACAGGGTTCAGTACTTCTCCCGCCCCTATTTTCCTTGCCCGGCGGCCCGGTGGTGGGGTCACAGGACTAATCCAACTCTCGACGCACTTCGCTGCAAAACAGACCAGCGACCCCCTAGGGTGAGACCGTAAATAGAAAAAAACCGTCGCTTAGCAGTGCTGTGATAGCAAGGCTAAGCGGCGGTTGAGGGTGATGCAGGTTACGTTCTATTTGGCGACCACAGTTGCTTTCTTGCCGTATGTATGCGTCACCTTGACCGCATCGTCTTTTTTGGGTTCCCCGTTGGGGTATTTTGTTTTTTTATCACAATCAAACGTTTTACTTGACCCATCGTCTCCGGTGACTCGAATTTTTATAATCTTGTCATTACTGTCACGTTTGATATAGGACACTGTGCCGCGATAAGTAAAGAGTTTAGGCTTGGGTGTTTGCTTGCCAATTTCAACATCTCCAGATTCAGAATTCATGACAGCGTCGGCCATTTCCACGAGAGATTCTTGGTCGAGTGTATCTCCATATGAATCTAGAATTGTTGTGATGACTGCGTCCAAGTTCCTATGCACCGGTTCGGGATGCACTATCAGGATTCGTTTTCGATCGAGTACCTGTTCTCCATTTAATGTGGTGGCTGCCATTACAAGTTGATAGTGACCCAACGGAGTGCGGTGCGGGATTTGGCAGCGGATAGCCACGATGCGTCGACTGTCAGATGCGACGCGCACTAAGACGCTTCCAATATTTACCCGACTTAAATTGTTCGTGACGAGAAACATGTTCACCTTAACCCCCATCCCTCTTTTGCTGCTATTAAATAGGCCGACCTGGGCGCCAAATTGGTGTCCAGGAGTGGCTGCTACTGGGCTCCGCAGTAAGAGTGCGATGAGTTGACTATCGGGATTTAAGTCAACGGAGTCAGGTTGTTGTGCGTGCAGTGGCGCTGTGGAAAAAAATGCGCCGCAAACAGTGATCGCCAATAAACACGTGGTAGAAATTAAGATTCGTCTAATCATTGGTTGAAACCTTTCGAATTCCGCCCCCGGAATTTTAGTTCTTCTTAGTTACCATAGATAACGTTGCAAGTTGCATGCCAAGGTGTTTCTCAAAACGCCAGAATCTGTTAATGACGTCAAAATTTAGAAATTCGTGAGCAATGCTAACGTTATCAGAAGGTTATTTTCCAAACGTGTTCGATAATGCGCAAGCGAAATGCAACAGATTCGCATAATTGCACAGATTGGAAATGCTGTAGTTCCAATCTATTTCCATTTAAGGCTAACGCCGTTGTACGTTTACCCACTGCTTTTGTTGGCTAAAATGCAAATATAATAATCACAAATATTGGGACTATCCATGTGTGAAATACTCACCAGTTAAATAGTATTGGGTTCATAATAAACCAACAACAAATGGCTGTTGAGCTACTCCAGCTTCCGCAGGACCTGGCCCAGGCGTAGTCATCCTCTACCTCTGCAGTTCTGCTTCTCTGTACTCTGAAAAGGTGCAGGGGGACTGCACACTGGGGCCGTTGCGGGGTATTTCCTTGCCCGGTGGTAGGGTAGGATGGGGAGGGAATGGCATCGGTATATTACTATCAGCCAAGAAGGTCCACATACATGTCCAAAATCAACTTCACTTGCCCGCACTGTTCACACACGATGCAACTTCCTAGCACGCTGTTAGGGAAACAGGGAAAATGTCCGTCATGCCGTTCCGTTGCAACGATTACTAACGTTCCAGACAATCCTTCTCTATCGCCTCAACAACCTCTGCAGCAACAACCTCTGCCTCAACAACCTCTGCCTCAACAACCTCTGCAGCAACAACCTCTGCAGCAACAACCTCTGC
>JABJJO010000026.1 GCA_018660825.1 Planctomycetaceae bacterium
CAAATGCCTCAGTGCCCCCACTAGGACTCGAACCTAGAACCCTCTGATTAAGAGTCAGATGCTCTGCCAGTTGAGCTATAGGGGCTTTTGATGATAACGATCAATCGACCAAAAATATCAAACGCAGGTCTATCGTAACCTACCAGACGATTCTGCCCAAGGGGTAGATTTACTCCTCAGATACGTCGAATCCTAATTGATGCAACTTGCGATATAAGTTCGACCGATGGACTCCCAGATGCTTGGCCACTTCTGTCATGTTACCGCCTAAACGCTTGATCTGCGCTTGAATATACTGCATCTGAAATTCGCGAGTTGCATCGTTTAACGATAACTCTAAGGATACCTGAGGGCCACCACCGCCAGGGGCGACCACAAAATCTAAGTCATCCCCTTCCACCGTATCACCATCGGTCAAATAAACTAATCGCTCCACAACATTGCGTAACTCGCGCACATTTCCTGGCCAGGTATGGGCTAATAGTCGCTTGCGAGCACTAGCCTTAAGCCGCGGTACATTGCGGCGTGCCTTGACCGATAACTCCCTTAAAAAATGCTCCGCTAACAACACAATGTCCTCGCCCCGCAATCGTAAAGCTGGTACCTCCAGCGTGACGACATTCAGCCGAAAAAACAAATCCTCGCGAAACGTCTTGCCACGCACCATCTCTGCTAAATCTTGATTCGTGGCTGCGATCACTCGAGTGTCAATTCGAATCGGTGTGGATCCGCCCACTCGGACAACCTCCTTGGCCTCAAGCACTCGCAGTAATTTTGCTTGCCCTGCTAAACTCATATCACCAATCTCGTCTAATAGCAAAGTCCCGTTCGTCGCCAATTCAAACTTGCCCACTCGGTCCTCATGCGCATCGGTAAAGGCACCTCGCACGTGACCAAACAATTCGCTCTCTAGTAATGTCTCGCTCAATGCCGCACAATTCACAGCAACAATTGGCTCCCCGTTGCGACCACTTTCGTAATGTACCAATTGGCTGACAACCTCTTTCCCAGTTCCATTTTCACCTAAGATCAAAATGGACAAGTCAGTATCTGCAATGCGATGGATCGTCGATTTCAAGGCGACCATCTGCGGCGAATCGCCGATTAAATCAAGCTCTTGCGCTGCTTCCGCCGCGATCACACTACGACTTGATATCAACTGTTCAATCTGTCGTGTAGTTTGTAAGGCCGACATGATATGACTAGCTAATTCTTCCAGAACGACAAGATCGTTAGAGGTGAAAATACCGTCTTGTTTATTGAGGACCTGTAACGCTCCGAGGATCTCAGCAGCTTCGTTTTTAAGAGGGCAGCAGATCAAGTTGCGTGTTACGAAATCCAATTCGCTGTCGACGTCACGATTGATTTGTCCAGCACCTTCAATCTCGTCCACTCGCAATGAGTCACCCGTACGGACCACTTCACCGACTACTCCGGCATTTTCCGGCACGCGCAGTTCACCACCCTCAACGCCTAACGCGGGGCGAGCAACAAGTTCATGGTTGTCTTGGTCCCACAAGAATAAACTCGCGCGCTCCGCGCCCAGTAACGTTGCCGAAGCCTTTACAATTTCAGTAACTAATTCATCCGTCTCCTTGATTCCGTGCCACTGAGCTGCAATCGCGAGAATCGTCTCAGCTCGTAATGCTCGATCCGCCAGTTGTTTATACTGAGACCAACTACTAATCGCCGTGAACAAGGGTTCGCGAATATCGTTGATAATGGCGCCCAGTCGTTGGGGGTCAGCACACTCCAGCGACAACACCTGCTGTTGATTGCCCGTGGTAAGTTGTTGTGAATTGGGGATGCAGGCCCAGGCATCAGTCAACTGAATTTCAATACCGTCGAGCGATGACTGTAGCGTGTCCTCGGGAGGCAATGATCGATCTCCCGCTTGGCCAAGTACAAGCCAGCGCACCCCATCCGCTGATTGAATTGCTGCTGATGTGCATCCCAATTGGTCGACTAGTAATTGACATAGTTGCTCAGGATAATTAGGTTCAACTATCGACAATTCAAGTATTTCATCAATCATATTACAGGCTCCTGTTGTCATTATGATAACATAAGCAGCGTTTGAGGTGGCGTTTGTCTAATTTCCTTGATGATAACGTCCGCCGGGTTTATTCTTATATTTTTAACTGCTTCCTAGTACCTCTCCAAGTCGCGTGCGATTTATGTCTGCCATCTTCTATTCAGCTCTAAAATCACTTTATCAGCGACAGCGTTGGTTTTTAATGGTGTTTGTAGTTGTCTTAACGGTCATCGCTGCCAGAGGTTATCAAGATTTTGGGTTCGATAATGAAGCCCGCGGATTGTTCCGCACAAGCGACTCGGCCTTTGACAAGCTAGAGGAAATATTCGAGCAATTTCGACCTGACGAAAATGATTGCTTGGTTGTCATCGAAGCGGGCGAGGGCGGTTTTTTTAACGCGAGATCGATGAAGCAACTCCGTCAACTGCAACAACAGTTAGTGCAAATACCGTTAATCACAAATGTACTGTCGCCATTGTCTCCTGAGATGATTGTGTGCAAAGAACTACCGCAAGCGTTGATCCCTGCTGTTGCATTGGAAGCGGTAGATTGGCAACAGGTTCAGCGGGATGCACATCAACATCCGCTGGTTGCTGGAAATTTGTTAGCACTAGATGGGAAGCACATGTTGCTGATATTGCGAATGGGTAAACAGGATCTGCTTGTTAGCGATTACGAAACAAGCGTTGGGTCGATGCTAGACGTGATCGATCGTTGGAATACGACGGCCTCGCATGTAGCGGATTTAACGGGAATCCCCCCTGTTCGCGTCGAAGTGTTTCACAGCATCAAAACAGATACGCGCCACCTCATGTTGATCGGTTCGATTATTGGTGGCCTAGTTTCAATCTGCGTTTTTCGAAATTGGGCGTTGGCCTTAATGACGTTTGTCGGAGCGTTGACTGGTGGCTTTTGGTCATTGGGTTTGTTGGGAGTGAAATTGAATCTGATCAGTACGATATTGCCAGTGTTGATTGTCGTGATTGGGTTAACAGATGCTGTGCACATTGTTTTTGATATTCGTGATTCAAGGATGCGGGGGATTAAACCCGTCCGCGCGTCTTGGCTCGCCGTTCGTCGACTCGGTATCGCCTGTGCCGGAACTTCCATCACCACAGCCATTGGGTTTGGTAGCCTCGCATTTAGCCAAATTGACGTGATCCGGCAGTTTGGGATTACGTGCGCGGTGGGCACTTTGATTACCTTCGTCGCCGTGATTTTGGTGGTGCCATTGTTAGCAGGTACAGTTTGGGTGGGTGGTGCTTATCGCGGTAACCCGCCCCGGGAACGTGACATGATGCGCCGCTGGGGTGTGCAATACGCTGACTGGATATTGCAACATCGCCGTTGGATTCTTCTGGGATCGTTGCTCTTTATCAGCCTGTTGGTCGCCACAGCAACTCGTTTGTATCCCGATAGCCACATTTATGAATCATTGCCGACCAATAGCCGTAGTACCGTTGCGCTGCAAAAAATTGACGCGCAGTTTGGCGGGATCCTGAGTGCAATCATACTTGTCGAGTGGCAGTCAGAAAACGAATCAGATGAAGAGCGGGCAGTCGTTATGTCGGCGGTCAAACAAGTGGTCACTGAGGTACATCGCGAACCAGATTTACATAATCCAATGTCGATTGTTAATTTTCGCGAGATGTTCTCATCCTGCACTCTTTTAACGCTGCCTAAGACCATTGAAGCACAGTGGTTTCGAGAGGATATTGGCCGGGCGATTGTGGTGGCACGGATGCGTGATAAGGGCATCCACTTTCACCAGCAAATGCTTGTCGGATTTCGCGAGCAATTGTCCAAGGTTCAACAGCAACACGCTGGAATTGAGATAACGGTATCGGGGTCGGCGGTTGTGGCAACACGGAACCTTTCCAAGATGATAACGGACTTAGTGAAATCGTTGGCTATCGCAGCGACGGTCATTTTTGTGGTGTTGACGTTTATGTTTCGTTCACTGCGTCTGGGGTTAGTAAGCCTCGTTCCCAATCTTCTACCGTTGTTATTTACGGCTGCATTTTTAGTGTGGACAGGGCAGGCGCTGCGATTAACAAGTGTCTTGTTGTTCACGGTCAGTTTGGGCATAGCAGTTGATGACACAATTCATTTTATCGTGCGTTATTTACGTGAGCGCAAAGCGGGGTTTTCCGTCGACGATGCGATTCGGAATTCAATTGTTTCCGTAGGTGGAGCATTGCTGGTTAGCACATTTATTTTATTAGCAGGGTTTTCTGCTAGTGCGACAAGTGTTATGCCCCACAGTCAACTGTTTTCTCAACTAGCGTGCGTCGCGATCGTCATGGCGTTTCTTGGCGACATGGTATTATTACCAGCAATTCTGCGGTTTGTTGATGGTAAGTAAGGGGCGATCAACGAGATTCAGCGAGTCGTAGATACACGGCAGTCCGGCGGCATGGTTGCGCGTAATTGAAAGCAAGGCGACGAATGCCGTACATAAGGGCATTCCCTTGGATGTGGTCACTGCCACAATCGACTAAAGTTTCTCTTGAAAACTAACTGGTTGAACGCTAGTTTTGTTGCTCTTGCCTGGATTGAGGCGGATGGCATTCGAATAATCCGACAACGCTTCGTCTTCATTTCCGAGGGCACGATAAGCGAGGCCACGGTTGTAGAATGCCATTGCGGATTCAGGATTGATGGTGATTGCTTGAGTGTAATCAGCAACGGCAGCCGCAAATCGTTTTTGACTTACATGAATTTCTGCGCGATTCATGTAAGCCATCTCGTGTTGATCATCAATGCGAATCGTTTCCGTGTAGTCGGCAATTGCTTCATCAAATTGACCCGAATTGTTAAACATCACAGCTCGGTTAAAGTATGTATTAGTGCTTTCCGCGTCGACTTTGATCGCTTGGGTTAAGTCAACAATTGATTTTTCAATCTGTCCTTGGTTGGCGTAAGCAAGTGCGCGGTTATTGTATGCTTCCGCAAAACTTGGATTGATGCGAATCGCTTCACTGTAGTTTGAGATCGCGCGGTCGAAAGCGTTCATGTTGGCAAATGCCATGCCGCGGCGGTTAAAGGTTGCTGTGTTGGTTGCATCGAGCTGCAGGATATATGCGTAATCCGCCATTTCTCCGTCGATGTTGCCTTTGAGCGAGAAAGATGTCCCGCGTTTGTAAAAGGCATCAATTGATTTAGGATCTAATCGAATAGCAGCCGTGTAACATGCGATGGCTGTATCGATATCACCTTTAGCGAGAAATGTGTCACCTTTTTCAATCTCCACGTCGCGTTGTTCATAAGCTTTGAGGTTCGCGCGGATTACCTGCAAGTCAGCGTTGGATTCCGCAGGTAGTGTTGTTGGTGATTCAATCGATTTGAGTGGTTGTTGTTGACCCGACGTTGCCGAATACTCAGTGGGAAAAGGGTTGAGTATCTTTTTCAACTGGACAGTATCCATCGACGCACATCCTACACAGAGAATACACATATAAGTTGATATTGATGGAATAAGTTGTCGTACCTTCATGTCTTTCCCCTTAGGCCGAGACGATGTTTGTTGCTGCATTAATGGATGGGGTAGTGTTCTATAAGTGTAAAGAAAAACCCTATGAATCAATATTCGGCGTCTAGAACCCGAATCTTCAGTAAAATCGGATTAACCCGTTCAGGTGGTACCATTTAACATCAAGTGGTTCGTAAAACACTGTCTGGAGGAGTGCAATATGAGTCTTTTTTGAACGTATGTTCCGTAGACTACCCAAGTTGTAATTCCGCTTGTAGCATTTTATGTACAAAAACAACCTGGGACGTACGAATTTTATTGATTGCAGTTTACTTGCTCGGTAGGTTATTCTTGCTTTTGTAGTTATCACACTACCGATACGACAACTATGTTGCATTGATATTTCTCAGGCCTCAGCGACACCCTCATGAATTTAGAAACGCTACTTCCTTTATATGCAGACTGGTTCATTTTTGAATTATTGGAATTCTTAATTGAAGACGGTGGTGGTTGTTGTTGCTTTATGCTTGTGGGGGTAGTGCTTATTATTCTGATGATCGTCGGCAATAACCGCAAACAGACTACGGCAAAGCAGCAGGAGTCTGCGGATAGCGCAGATCTGCTGTGCGTTAAATGCAATATGATTAGTTCAAAATCGGCCCATTTTTGCTCGAAATGTGGCGCTGCTTTTGCCACCGATTTGACACCTGGCAGTTTTTATGACGCCCTCCGCCGCCGCGTAAGTAACTGGAGTCAATGGGGCTGGTTCAACCCAGCTGAAATTGAACAACTAGAGAAAATTGTTGCGCAGGACGAAGAAGTCTTCAATCGTACGACAACTTCGCCGACTGAGCCGCAGTCGGAATTTTTACCGGAGTCGCCTGTTCCGGCGGTTACGCCCGTAGTCCCCACAACGGTGAGACCTGACCTACCACAAGAAGTAATACCAAATGTGACACGTACTGCTGCTGAGTTGACGAACTTGGTTCCCTCTATACAACCGACTCCCACTCCGCTACCAGCGACTCCCGCTCCGCCGGCACGCAAACTTTCAGACATATTGCGTGCGTTTATGGATGAGAGCAATATCAAAGTTGGCGAGTTCATCAGCGGTTTGTTGATTGTGTTTGGATCGGTTGGTTTAGTTGTCACGTTAAATCAACAATTCAAAGATGAAATCGCTTATCTCCCCTCCGCGGTGTTCATGACGATCGTCGCTCTGTTTCATTTGCTCGGCATCTATTCCTACAAAAAATGGAACCTAGCATCATCAAGCCGAGTCATTCTTTATATTGCAAATCTGTTAATACCGTTGAATGTGCTCGCGGCGTCTTTAAATGAAACGTTACCGAATACCGAAGGGATGCTTTTTTACTTGGCCGTTTTGATCGGCGTTGTTGGTTTCAGCACGATGAGTTATTACAGTGCTAAAGTGCTTGCCCCCAATCGGTTTTGGCCCATTATCTTAGCAGTTTTAGGACCGGCATTTTTTCAGATCATTGTAAAGCTGGTAATCGACGCGTCCGCAACGGATTCGGTGATGTTGGTCGCGGGATTACTAATGGCACCGCTGGCACTCGTTAGTTTTGCAATCTTGGCAGAACATCGTCATTTTCGGAAGTCGGCACAAGTCAACAACGAGGATGTGATCAGTTTATTGCGTGTCCTTTCTCTTGGTGTCTTTTCACTCGGGGCCTGCATCGCAGTCTTATTCTCCAAAGTCGATTCGTCCGAATCGGCCATAAACTTAGCGCAACAACTTGCGACGCCCTTCATCATCATTTGCTTTATGGTAGTTTCTTCAGGTTCCCTGATTAACCGTCGCTTGCAAGGCCAGGAATCACTCCGCTTGAAAATGGTCGGGTCGTGGATGGTTGTGACAGGCGCGATGGGGATCATCGGGGGGTTCTTCATGGCGGTCCCTAATATTAACGCCATGTTCATAACAGCTTTTGTGGCTGCGGCATTGTCCTATGTGTTTGCTAAAGTAAGTCGACTACCAGTCTTGGCTACCTCCGCAACACTCTGCACCGCGTTTGCCGCTTGGTGTTTGTTTGTGAAATTTGATGCCTCGGGTCCTGTGGAGTTTTCCAGCAAACAACTTTTGAATTTGTTCTTTCACGGTTACCACCCACTAATATTGACCGCAATCGCAATTGGGACATTGATCTATCATCACCTGCAAGCGACTGCTGATGAAACCGGTGACGCATCATCTGACCTAAACGCTACGGCGAAATCTATCGGAACACGAGTTCTCGCGACACTTACGAGCTTACGTGCATTTGAATTTGGTTTTTTTCTTGACCATCGTGACAATCCATCGAATGACAGATTGGCTAATACAGAGGACAACAATCAGCAACGTATTGTAGCTGTGCCTGTAGCAAATGCGGGTGTTGCCGGGTCTTTGCTATTAGCGGCACTTGGTTTGTTTATCGCTGGTGTTTGCTCAATTTTCTATCGTGATCAACCGGCCACGGATTTAACACTGATTGTGTTTGCGACATATACCGTTGGGCTACTATTTGCGACGACAAGGACAGATAGCCGCTTAATCAGCTTGGCATCGTTAGGGCTGTTGTTTGTGTGCTGGTTAAAAGCAGTTAACACACAATGCTGGCCAGCTTGGAACAACCTAGCGGTGATTGATAAATTCGGAATCGTCTCTTTAGGCATGTTTATTAGTTCGATTGTCTTGCTCGGCACCATGTGTATTTTGAGGTATCGGCGGTTCGGTAGTCTTAATGAGACTCACCGCAGTGTCGCGTACCTTAATCTAATTGGTAGCGGTATGGTGTGGTATTTTGTAACCGCAATTTTTACGGTAAGCCATCTTTATCTCGCCGCGGGAGTGTATCAAACCTCTTTGGTGCATTCTCTAATTCTAACCATTGGTATTGTCGTCATCGCTTTGTGTTATGTCACGGATTGGACTTGGATGTTCGTGCAAATCCAAGGCATGCTGACCGTTGCCATGGCGGTTACCGTCGCAATGTTTATTCGGCAAGAAGAATTTATGTTGACCTCGATGGACCATCTACGCGCACAGTTAATTGCGATTTCGGTGGGCATGATTTTTTGGGTGATCCTTCGCAAGCATTGCCAACAATCTTCCCAGCTCAAGAAGATTGTCTTGACTGACATGATGTACGTCGATTTTGTAGTGCAAATATTTGCTTCCATAGCGATGTATTTGTTCTGGCTGAGTTCGTTGATTGAACCGCTACACATGACATATGTCAATTCAGCCATTCTCGATTCGCTGTCAGCGAACTTTGGTCACATCATCAATCGTTGGGATTGGGTTTTATGGCTTACTACGCTGACTGCCTGGGCAATTGTTATCCCGGATCGACACCGCCGCATATCAAGTGTCTGTGGGTTATTGGTTTTCAGCGCTCTACCAATTTTAGTAGGCGATGATTTAATACGTCGATATGTTGCCAATGCGGGTGAGAGCGCTCAAGCGTTGCATCATTTTCTGAGATGGGGCTATGGTGTTTACGGGTTGATTATTTCTTTGATTGTATGTACGGATTTCGTTTGGTGGCGCAGACTACAAGCGATGTTCCCTCGATTTATGGACAATCAGGATGACAGATCGAGCGGTGCGCAGGCACAGGCAACGTGGAATATGCTGCGAATCCTCTCTTTGTTATCAGCAGCGTTACCTGTGGTCTTTCTGACGATTGTGCATTACCTCCACGTCGTCGATCTTCGTTTTCGTTTAGCGAGAGTAACTCTGGACTCTATCTCAGAGCAGATATTGATGTCGGGTGGGTTTCCGATTTTTGACAGTTTCCCGGAATGGGCATTCGCCGGTCCACTGTTGTTGTTGATGGGAACGTCCTGGATCTATGCGATTCGGGATCGCCGTGACGCTTTCATCCTCTTAGGGTTTCTGTTTTGGCAGTTCGCCTGGATGTTTTTTGGCCTGATCGGTGTCTGGACAGATGACCATCGAGCAACTTTTAGTGAAGTGGTGGACGGTGCCCAATGGCTACTCGTCGGAATGGCCCTCTATGGAATTATGTGGAGTGGTTTGCGACGTTGGGTAACTAATCAGCAGCAAGTGGGTGATGTTGTACGGCTGGATTGGCGAACGGAGTTATTTAAAAGCGGCAATGCGAGTCGCTGGTTGTTTGTGTTTTCCTGGGTGTCGTTGGCACTTTACATGGCAGTCGCTGTCCTCGATGGATTTGTGCTACAACACCAAATCTCGGGAGATTATTGGATAGCGCGGCAGACTGCGTTCGCCTCGATTGGATCCTACGTCAGTTTAGCTTTGATCGGTACGTCGTTGCTGCTTTCACCAGTGTCCTCACGCACAGATAAATCCGATTCTGACATGACGTGGTGTTTGATCGTGATGACTTTCAACGCTTTGGTAGCACATAGTTTAGTAT
Organism: Planctomycetaceae bacterium; assembly: GCA_018660825.1. Classification (GTDB taxonomy): domain Bacteria; phylum Planctomycetota; class Planctomycetia; order Pirellulales; family Pirellulaceae; genus UBA721. Next base: position 9,917 of record JABJJO010000026.1, read on the forward strand.
CAACGACGCAATTCAAATCAGAATTCGTTGTGGTTAGTGATGTCCTATTGTTTCAGATGATTGGCTGGCTGTTTCTGGCGATCGGGTTAACTGTTGTGCTATGGCGACTGATTCCACGTTGGCAAAGTGAACTGACACCCTCACACGACGTCCATCAAGAAGCAGATGTCAGGGCAAATCGTTTCTTTGTTACCCTAAACATTATTAGCGGGCTCGTACTTATTGCTGCGTCGATGTTGTTGTTTGTTGAGCAATATTCGGATTGGTTGCTGATTGGAATGTTTGCCTCCATTACCATTTTGTTTGTAATGACACTGGCAGTTCTACAGAATGTACATTCCATCGTCTGGGTCACGTCGCTGACGGTAATAACGGTGGCAATATGTTATCTGAAGTTATTAAATCCAGCTGGTCAGTTAGCCCACAGCTTCTTTAACGATCCGGTACAAGCGTTCATACTTGGACGTATAGAAATTGTCACTTTGGCGGTAATCGCGGTGATCATTTGGATTTCGGCTGGGCCTCTACGAAAGCTAGCTGGTGCCTTGGTACGTCCTGCGTCGACTTTACCGGAAATTGGGCGTTCGTTTATCTCACTTGCTGTTATTCTGTTGGCATTAAGTTCGATCTATATCTTAATGACTGGTACTTTGATATCTAGCAGCCAATCTCTGCATGTAGGTCAGGGGGAATGGGTCATTTTCTTGATTCCTCTTGGCAGTTTGTTCATTTATGGTCGTGATGCAGATTACGCAAGTTGGTTTCGCAGCGTCTACATCTTAGGTATTGCTTTAGTAGCAACGCTGTTAGCAATGTGGTTTGGATCCAGCAGTAATCTAGGGCAGCAACTGCAAGGCTTAATTGTGTTGTATGCGATTGCAGGTTATTTGGCTGCGTGGGGATTGGTTTATCGGTACCAAGACGTGGTGCGTACCGCGGTTGCAAGAATGGGTGTCGTCAATGTTCAACAACGCTTGCTCCAGCACCGTCCATTAGCCTCACATGTGCAGTTGGTCGTCGGTGTTAGCGTGTGTAGCTGTGCCTGTTTGAGTACATTCATCCTGGATCCATCGGTACACATGGTTCATCGTTATTTTGTGATGATAATTCCTTTACTATTGGGCGTTGGCATGGAAGTGTTGCTGGATCGTACAGCGACCCATCGCCGAGATTTGTTGAGTTCCTTATGTTTAGCATCCTTATTGATCGTTCTCTGGGCAGATGTTGGGCCACTCGATTCCAATTTAGCGTGGCTGCGACGTATCAGCCGTGTTTTTATTGCGGGGTCGTTCACGGGTGGGGTCCTAGCTGTATTTTCACAGCAACTCACCCAACGATTTGAACATTGGTCAGCACAAATCAAACGGCTACAGCTGCAAGCAATTATCGCAGCGGGTATTTCATTAGTCATAATGTTGTGCGTTAATTTTGCGTTTCGCAGTGATGCGCAGAGTCTGTCGCATATTGAAGTATGGTTGGCAGCGGCGTCGATCGTCATGTTGAGTGTTGCCTTAATCATTATAGCGATCAAACCCGATCATGATCCATTGGCGCTAGCGGATGATGCACGTCAGGTTTACGTCTATTGCGCGGAGTTAATGGCGCTGTTATTAGCTGCTCATTTGTGGACAACACGTCCGGTATTATTTGGGAATTTCACGCAGTGGTGGCCGTTCATCTTGATGGGATTAGCGTTTTTCGGTGCGATTGCATCTGAGGTTCTGCGGCGATCCAAAATCCGAGTGTTGGCCGAGCCAATCTACAACACGTCGTTTCTGTTACCAGCGGTGCCATTGCTTGGATTGATTTTATTCCAAGGTGACGGTCAAGGCTTATTTAGTGACTACAAGGTGTTGTTTTTGGGTGCGGCGTTACTGAACGTCATGCTAGCCTTCTTTCGTCGATCATTTATGCATGCCCTGTTAGCGGCCCTAGCAGGCAACGCAAGTCTTTGGATGATGTTTGTGGGGCTGGATTTTGAGTTGCTTGAACATGTTCAAATCTGGCTCATTCCACCGGCTGTTTCGGTATTAATTGTCGCACAAATATTCCAACGCGAATTGAAAAAAGACAGTTTATCAACAATTCGCTACGTGACAGTTTCGGCAATCTATCTTGCTTCCACCAGTGAAATGTTGTTGAAGTGGGCAAGTGGTACCGATGGTGTACTGATGCTCACTGTTCTAGCAATACTCTCACTGTTTGGTATCGCCATGGGTATGCTGATACGTATTCGCCAGTTTGTTTATTTGGGAATCGGATTTTTGATTTTGTCATTGTGTGGCATGTTGACCAAGGTAGCGATTCTAGGAACAGTCTGGGTGTTTGGTGTGATTATTGTTGTCGGGGCGGCCATGATGATAGCGATGATGACGCGTGAAAAATATGCTCCCTGGATTAAACAGAAGCTAGAAGAAATAGAAGGCTGGGAGCGCGATTAAAAATCTCAATTTTCGTTTGAGAATGGGCGTGAATGAGTACACAGGGGCTCTATCAAACGACATCAATCTGTGACATTATAAAGGGTCCATCAAGACTCTAATGAACATCACAGAATTGAAACTATGAATAAAAAACCAACTGGCTTATTACCCGCAGTTCACACTCCTTTTGACGCAGTTGGCGATATCAACCTGAGTGTTGTATCTCAGCAAGCGAACCGTTTAATTGAGATGCAATGTGGCGGTGTCTATGTAAGTGGCACGACAGGTGAATGTTACAGTTTGACTTGTGAGGAACGCATTGCCCTTGCAGATGCTTGGTTCGATGCAGCAAGTGCTACAGATTTGTCGCTAGTTGTTCATGTCGGCGATAATTGCGTCCGCAATGCTCAGGCCCTCGCGGCGCATGCGGAATCACGCGGAGCGGATGCGATTGCAGCGATGGCACCCTGTTTCTTTAGACCACAGACACTTGATGTCTTGATGGCGTACCTTAAAGAGATATCCTCAGCTGCTCCCAATACGCCATTTTACTTTTATGATATTCCCATCATGACGCATGTCGAATTATCGATGGTCGAATTCCTAGAACGCTGTCAAACGGAGTTTCCCAATCTCGCTGGGCTGAAATTCACCAATGATAACCTACTTGATTTACAAGATATGCTGCGTATTGCTCCAGAACGCTACAACATTCTATTTGGATTTGATGAGATTATGTCATCCGCTTGGGCCTACGGTGTGCGTGGCGCGGTTGGATCCACCTACAATCATTTTGCAAAACTGTACTACGCAATTATCGCGGCGGCTGAAAATGGAGATCAGGATCGAGTATTAGAATTACAGAATCTGAGCGTTGATATAATCCGTGTATTCCAAAAGCATGGATTCTTGGCGGCATCGAAGGAAGTTATGAAACTGGTGGGTGTTGATTGCGGAACAGTACGCAGTCCGGTGCTACCACTACAGGCGGGCGAACTTGACGAAATCGCTAGCTCACTAGAATCACTTGGCGCGATGCAATGGACCTAGCGCGTCGTCCGGTCAAACGTTTTGCGAAACTTGCGTTAATTTGGAGTTGAAGGATGACATTGTTTTATTGTGAGGGATCAGTAGAGACTTCTATTTCCGCTGATGAAATGCGAACGGCGTTGTATCAAGTGTTTCAAACGTTGGGCGTTCGTAATAAGGTCCTCGCAATACCCCCAGATTTTACGCGCTTTCATAGTCGCGCTGGCGCTTTAACGAGTATGACCTATGAATATTTTCAAGACAAACTAGTTGATATCATGCCGGCACTCGGAACACATGTCCCGATGCCTGCTTGGCAATTGGACAAGATGTTTGAGGGGGTCCCTCATAAACTCTTTCGCGAACACCGCTGGCGTGATGACGTGTTAACGATTGGACAGGTTCCCGCGGAATTTGTGAGTCAAGTCACCGAGGGTATTTGGGAAAAACCGTGGCCCGCTCAAATGAACAAACTTGTGTTTGCGGGCGGTCATGATTTGATTCTGTCGATTGGACAAGTGGTGCCACATGAAGTTATCGGGATGGCAAACTACAACAAGAATATTTTTGTTGGCACTGGGGGGGTTCAAGGGATTAATGAGAGCCACTTTATTGGAGCGGTTTATGGGATGGAGCGGATGATGGGGCGGGCAGACACACCGCTGCGAAAAATATTGAATTATGCTCAGGATACGTTTTGTCAACATTTACCGCTGGTGTATGTGTTGACCGTCGTCGGGTCCGATATAGACGGAACTTTGGTAACCCGAGGATTGTTTATTGGAGACGATGTAGAGTGCTTTGAAAAAGCTAGTGCATTGTCCGTGGAGGTTAATTTCCAACAATTGGATGAAGAGTTTGATAAAGTCGTTGTGTATTTGGATCCGGAGGAGTTTCATAGCACTTGGTTAGGCAACAAAGCGATCTACCGAACGCGAATGGCGATCGCAGATGGCGGGGAACTGATTGTGCTGGCCCCTAAAGTTAAGACCTTTGGCGAGGACTCACAAATTGATGCGCTGATCAGAAAATACGGTTATCGCACAACTCCCGAAATCATGAAGTGCATGGACGATAATGAAGATCTACAGAATAATCTTTCTGCAGTAGCCCATCTGATGCACGGATCTTCGGAAAACCGATTCAAAATCACTTATTGCCCAGGTGAGTTGACGAAAGAAGAAATTGAGGGTGTTGGATACGTTTACGGCGAGTTAGATGAGATGCTAGGACGGTATAACATTGAGGATCGACAGAACGGTTGGCACGAAACGGATACTGGCGAACGTTTTTATTATGTGAGTAATCCGGCATTAGGGTTGTGGGCGCATAAAAGTCGCATTTAAAAACATGTGTGTGATATATAAAATGGAAAACGTAGCATATAAAAAGTCCTCTGCCAGTAACACAACACTGATTATAGCGTTTCTAATAGACAAATAATCGTAACCGCATTGTCCCAGCTAGAAAAAACATTGATTAGGTATTAACTATGAAACGTCAGATTTTGTTTTCGCTCTGTATATTGTTTACGTTTTCGTCTATCGCAACTGCACAGACAGTTGACTTACTTGAAGATGGAAAGCTTGACCACTGGGTTACCGCTCAAGGAAAGAGTGTAACGACGGGTTGGAGTTTTGAAGATGGAGCACTTAAGTGCGAAGGTGGCGGATCGGGTTTGTTATTAACGAAGGAAAAGTATCGCGATTTTGAATTAGTATGGCAGTGGAAAATTACCGCCGCTGGCAACAGCGGGATTAAATATCGCGTGCGAAACTACGGCAACTCGACACTGGGTTGCGAATATCAAATGTTGGATGATCCGCAGAATAAGTATGGCAAACACTCCAAGAATGCGACCGGTTCACTGTACGCGATCTGGGAACCGACAGGTGAGTTCGTGCAAAATCCTGCGGAGCAATGGAATGAAAGTCGAATTGTAGTCAAAGGGAATCATGTACAACATTATTTAAACGGTGCATTGGTTGTTGATGGTCGTATTGGGTCCAGAGATTGGCAGACGCGAGTCGATGAAAGTAAATTTAGCAAGCAACGCAAGTTTAGTGAAAACCGTAGTGGTTTGATTATGCTTACCGAACATGGTAATCCGACGTGGTTTCGGAGTATGACCATCACAAATCTTGGTTTAACACAGCGGCGCAATCGCTCCAAAGTCAATTAGAACATTTGGTTTGAACCACAACGCATAGAATTTTCGGTACCACTACGAAGATGAATCAACCGTTACCTGTATTTACGATTTCCATTGGCGACCCGTCCGGTATTGGGCCCGAGGTAGCTGTTAAAGCATGTGCCGATGAGTCGCTGCATGCACTCGCTCGCTGGGTCATTGTGGGCGAAGCTTGGCAAGTCGCTGAACTTGCCGAACAATTTGGTTTGACAGTCGATCAGGTGATCACCGATATTGATGAATTGGCAAATGATAGTCGCGTGGCCGTACTAGATGCGCAGCAAATTTCTCGGGCGGAAGTCACGGTAGCTCAAGTAAGTGCTGTGTGTGGTGAAGCGGCGGTTAACTATGTGCGGATTGCCACTCAGTTGTGTATTGACGGAAAATCGAATGCCATTGTGACCGCTCCGATTAATAAGGAAGCGGTCGTGGCGACTGGTCGGGAAGAGTTTTGCGGGCATACTGAGTTTATTGCAGATATGTGTGGTCGTGACACTTCGCGTATGCTGCTGGTCAATGATCAGTTGTGCGTAGTCCATGTCACAACGCACTGCAGTTTATTTGACGCGGCGACAAAAATTGACATCGAACGGATTCGCCGGACGATTGAAATTGGACATCAGGCCATGCTGCACTTAGGGTTCGAAAGCCCGCGGTTATGCATCTGTGGCTTAAATCCACACGCAGGTGAAAACGGAATGTTTGGGGATGAGGAATCTAGGTTGATCGCTCCGGCCGTTGCCTTAGCACGCGAGCAGGGAATTGACATCACCGGCCCATTCCCAGCGGACACTTTGTTCATGCAAGGCGTGCGCGGCAAATGTGATATGATAGTAGCGATGTACCACGATCAAGGTCATGTGCCGATGAAGCTGTTGGATTTCGAGCATACGGTAAATGTGACTTTGGGATTGCCGATTATTCGCACATCAGTCGACCATGGTACCGCGTTTGATATTGCTGGGCAGGGCGTGGCTGACCCGGAGGACATGAAGACAGCGATGCGGTTGGCTGTGAAGATGTCAAAATAGTTATGTGATGAATGTAACATGGAAACTCATTTTTTAATTTAGACCCCATTTTTGGATTTTGAAGAAGCAATTATGAAAATAGTACGATTTATTAACGATGCAGATGAAACTCGATATGGTGTTTTGCAGGCGGATGACACGGTCACTTATCTTGAAGGATGTCCGTTTGATGGCCCGACCGATACTGGTGAGCAAGCCACTGTTGTTAAGACACTTGCACCGCTTAAACCAAAGTCGATTGTCTGTATCGGATTGAATTATCGGAAACATGCGGAAGAGGGCGGACAGGATATGCCTGAGCATCCAGTCGTCTTTATGAAGATGCCCAGCACCGTGCAGAATCCCGGTGACCCGATTGAGATCCCCGTTAAGCTAGCGAGCACAATGGTTGACTATGAATGTGAGTTAGCAGTTGTTATTGGCAAGACAGCGAAGAACATATCACGAGAGAACGCGTTGGATTACGTGCTGGGCTATACGTGTGCTAATGATGTGAGTGCGCGGGATTGGCAAAGCAAATGGGGTGGTAGCCAATGGTGCCGCGGTAAAACGTTTGATACGTTTTGTCCTTTGGGCCCATTGTTGGTGACCGCCGATGAAATTCCCGATCCAAATCAACTGTCTATTAAGACTATCCTCAATGGTGAGACGATGCAGGATTGGAATACGAACGATATGATTTTCGATGTACCAACTTTAATTGAGTTTCTGAGCGGTAGCAGTTGTCTAGAAGCAGGAACGGTTATCCTAACGGGTACACCTCATGGTGTTGGATTTGCTCAGGACCCCCCTCGGTTCCTTACCGCTGGCGACGAAGTGACGATCGAAATCGAGAATATTGGTGCACTGATCAACCCCGTGATCGACGAACCGGTTTAGAACCGAAGTTCCCTATATTCGACATGTATCCATAAATGCAGATACGTCCACGATTGGCGTGGTTACCTCACAGCGCCTCAGATGTTACGGATTCTTCTTGCCTAGTTTTGGCAGTGGGCAAGTTTCGATGAACATCTGCGGAGGTAGTTTCGTCTTTGTCCACCTCCGCATCTGCTGTGCGGTGAATGACATGTGGAGGGACTTCTTTGAGATCCCAGACGATACCTACCCACGAAAGAACTTTCAGCGCCCAGAAGGTAGGATCGAATTCCCACCAGCGAAAGCCGTTGCGAGCCGAAGATTGAAAGTGGTGATGATTGTTATGCCAGCCTTCGCCGAAGACAATGATCGAGATTAAAGCATTGTTACGACTGGTGTCAGCGGTTTTGTAAGGTCGCGTACCCCACACGTGTAATAGTGAATTTACACAAAACGTTGCATGGTATAAAACAACCGTTGATGCAAAAAACGAATAGGCGATCATTTGACCGATAGTAAGCGCCCACACGCCCTTTGCGTCAGGAACCAAGTATGGCCAACTCCAACCAATCGCCAAACACAAGGCAAAAAACAGCGCGGGTACGACCGTGTCGTATTTTGTAATGAACATTAACTCGGGGTACTTGGTGAAGTCGCGAATCCGATCTTCCTTTAAGTCGAAATGTTCCTTAGTCATAAACCAGCCCATGTGACTAAACCAAAAACCTGAAATTGTCGGGCTATGCACATCGTTTTCCGTGTCGGAATGCAAATGGTGGTCGCGGTGATGAGCGGCCCACCACAGCGGTCCGCGTTGGATCGACGCGTTACCGACGCAAGCACCGACGAATTGAAACCAGCGTGACGTCTTGAATGCACGGTGGGCGAAATAGCGGTGGTAGAATCCGGTGATTGCCAACATGCGGATGCAATAGAATCCAATGCCGAACAATACGGCAGTCCAACTGAAATCTACAAAACACAAAGAGATGATGCCGATATGCATCCCAATAAATGGGATACAGCGCGCCCAATCCATGTGAAATTGTTTTTTGTCATTCATGATTCAAAAGCAAAATGGGGTATGTGGCAAGAAGTCAAAAGGATAACAGAGGTCCCTGTTTTACGTAAGGGCGACCCAGTGTACAGGCACAGTCGGAAAGCTGTGACCACGTATTAATATGAATGTGACGAGTGAGGCTAGGTCAACAAGTCAGGGATAATTTTGCCTGCTTGGCCATCTAACAGGGATTGCTCGCGGCCGTTCTGTTTATAGGTCACCGTCTCGGCATCTAGACCAAATAGGTGGAATAGCGTCGCATGGTAATCATAATGATTGACGATATTTTCAATCGCTCGATGCCCAAATTCATCAGTCACGCCATACGTTCCGCCCTGTTTGAATCCGCCACCAGCGACCCACATGCTGAAACCATATGTGTTATGGTCACGGCCAAAGTTCTTTGTTTCTGAATCGTTTTGAATTACCGGCAATCGACCCATTTCACCTCCCCAGTGGACTACGGTTGAATCGAGCATGCCTCGTTGCTTGAGATCCTTGACCAACGCTGCAGCAGGGATATCAATTTTCTGACATGAAGCCGGCAGTCGAGTTTGAATGCTGCCATGGTGATCCCAATATTGGTTTTTGGTAAACAGTTGTACAAACCGTACACCCCGTTCAACTAACCGCCGGGCGATCAAACAACGCTTGCCAAATTCCTCGGTCACCGGATTGTTGATGCCGTACATCTCATGGGTTGCTTTGGTTTCTTTGGATATATCGAGTGCAGCGGCGGCGGCTGATTGCATTCGAGTCGCTAATTCCAAATTTGTTCGCCTAGCATCTAACTCAAGTTCCCGATTGCGACGTTGGTGATGTTGGCCATTGAGCTGTCTTAACAGCGACAAAAAGTTGTCTTGCGTTTTTCCACGCAACGCGGCGGGAGGATTTAGGTTCAGGATCCGTGGTTCTACGGGGCGGATGACGGTTCCTTGGTAAAGCGACGGTAGCCAACCATTGGACCAATTCAATACGCCTAAGACTGGCAATCCTTTAGGGTCGGTCATGGCGACATAGGCTGGCAGTTCTCGAGTTTCCGATCCGAGTGCATACGTCACCCAGCTTCCGAGGGCAGGTCGGCCTTCTTGAATTCGCCCACTGTTCATCGCATGAATTGATTGACCATGATTGTTGACGCCGGTGTGCATCGAGCGAATGACTAGAACGTCATCGACAATCTCTGAAAGTCCAGGTAGTAACTCGGAGATCGCCGTACCGGATTTACCGTATTGTTTAAACTTCCAAGGTGTACCAAAAATACGAGAACTAGCTTCAGCAGCGTTGTCGTATTTTATTTTTTCCGGAAACTTTTGCAGATGCATTTTATTCAATAGAGGTTTGGGGTCCATCAAGTCGACTTGGCTGGGGCCACCCTGCATAAACATGGATATCATCGCTGTGGCAGTCCCCGATTGATGGGAATTTTTTGCCGCGAGGTCAAAATTTCGAGGACCTAAATCGGGTTTAACTGGTTTGGCCGATAGTGGCTGCTCGTTGGCAAATGCTAAGGCCAGTGGAATCGTGCTCAACGACACCCGTGATAAAAAGTTACGGCGAGTTGTATTCGACTCGGTGGAAGTATTATCGGGTGTTGATTTTGAGTGCATGATAATGGTGGATTGGAAAGTGTAGGGCTGTTTAATCGATGTATAGAAATTGGTTTGACCCTAACAAAGCTTGGCACAGGACCTCGAATGCCTTGCGGTGGGCTACTTGATCATCAAGGTCTGCGTCCTCGGTTTTGAATTGCTTTATTTGTGTGTCCATGAAGGTCAGTAGTGCTTGCAAGTTTTCTGTCGAGGGAAGTTCAGCGTAGGTAGTTTTCCATGCCAGTTGAATTTGATCTTCGAGGGAGTCGTTTGACTGCTTGATGATGTGACCGGCAAATGCTTGTGAGTATTCGACCATGAAATCGCTGTTCATGATCAACAGGGATTGGGGTGCGACGTTTGATGAAGCACGCTTTGTACAATTCGGCGCGTTGGTGGCAATGTCAAACGTTGCGAGCACCGCTAGTGGTCGAGTCCGTCGAACTTCGATGTAAACGCTACGGCGATGTTCTTCACCACCGAGGTTCCCTGTTGCTTTGTTGATCCTTTCGCCATCCAATTTTTCTATTCCCAGTACGATTTGTCCGACGCCATCTTCCATCACAGGAATGCCGGGGCCGTGCATTTTGTTATTGAGCAATCCAGAAACAGCTAGTACGGCATCGCGAAATGCTTCGGATTCAAGCCGGCGAATAGATTGCCGCGCGAGCAACTTATTGTCTGGATCTACCTCATCCAGCGTTTCAGTTCGTTGAGATATCTGTCTATACGTACTGGAAGTGACAATTAGCCGATGTAATTGTTTGATGTCCCAGTCGTTGTCCATGAACTCACTTGCAAGATAATCAAGCAGTTCAGGGTGTGTAGGCATTTGTCCAAGTACGCCAAAATCTCCCGATGAATTAACAATGCCTCTGCCGAAATGGTGCTTCCAAACTGAGTTCACAAATACACGGGCTGTCAGCGGATGCTTGCCATTGGTTAAATGTTGAGCGTAGGTCAAACGCCGATTGGTGGTTTGCTGAGCGACGCCTTTGAGCGGGATGTTTGTCGCGATAAATTGTGCAAAGATATCCAACTCGCTGGGGTTTACTTTATCGCCGGGCGTGTCGTGATTGCCGCGGATGAACAAAACGGTATCTGGCGCATGATCCACGGGTTCAGTTAACGCTCGTATAAAATGTTCCTTAGGAATTTCTGCTCGAATTGCATCAACTTGTTTTTGCATTGTTTCAAGTTGTTCCGTTGAATTCGTCGTTCGGCAAATTTCGATGATTTGCCGATTGGCTTTAATAGTGGCAGCAGCAGTGGGATTAAATTGGGCCAGTGTTGCATAATCTGCGAGCATTACGGGAGCTTCTTTGAGCAGTGCGTTTTGTTCTAAGGTGCGCTGCTCAGGTTTAGTTTGTTGCGCGGCGGTCAAGATGGTGCGCTGCTCTTGAGGGAGGTTGTTGAGAAATTTATCGCGGGCTTGTTCTAGTATTTCTTGTTCGCGTGCATCTACAATCTTGGTGAGTTCAACGGCGCGAGCTGCCCGTTTACGGCTGTATAGATAGAGTGAACCGGAGGGGATTTTTCCGATCGCAGGATATTCTTCTAGCAACGCTTTCTGTTTGTCAGTGCGTTGGTCCGATTTAGTTTTGTAGGCTGCGCGTAATGCATCGCGGACCTGATCCGGCACGCGGATCAATTCTTCTGTCAATGTTCTATCAAGATGCTGGTCGACTTGTTTTTGACGTTTGGCGGTTGCGATGACCGCTCGTGATTCAATTTCTGTTTTCTGTTGGCGGTCCTCGTCGGTGTACAGAGAGATGCGGCGCGTCGACGGAACCTGCCATTTTTTCCAATCCAGTGCCGGCGCGAGAATTGCTCGTAGTTCGTAATAATCTTTTTGGCTGATTGGATCATAGCGATGATCATGACATTGGGCACAGCCAACGGTTAAGCCGAGGATCGAAGTGGTCATGATGTTGATCGTATCGGCAATCATTTGATTCCGCGCGACCATTTGCTCAACACCTGCCTGTCCCGTTCCGTCAGGTGCCATTCGTAGAAACCCCGTTGCTTGCAACAGTGTAACGTCAGCAGGTTGTAGATCGCTTAGGGGCGATTGAATTAATTCATCACCGGCTAATTGTTCGACTAAGAATTGATCATACGGTTTGTTTTGATTAAAGGCATTCACAACATAATCGCGGTAATAGTATGCCCATTCACGTTTGATATCTTTGTCGGTGTACCCCTCTGAGTCGGCATAGCCTGCGACGTCCAGCCAGTGGCGCCCCCAACGTTCGCCATAGCGAGGAGATATAAGCAATTCATCGACCAATTGCTCGTAGGCATCGGGTGAATTGTTCGCTAGGAATCGCTTCATTTGTTGCAGCGTAGGTGGCAATCCCAGTAGGTCATAAGTTAAACGTCGTAACAGTGTGGTCTTGTCCGCAGCAGTCGCGGGGGACAAGTTGGCGTCTTGCAGGCGTTGCAGAATAAAATAATCAATGGGAGAGCGCGCGAGTGTTGAATCGTTGATCGTCGGTAAGGTTGGTTTTTTGATGGGTTGAAAGGCCCAAAAATCGAGTTCCGCTTGTGTGAAATACGTGTTGTTGTCGAGCGATTCAGGTTCAGTGTTGAGGTTTTTTGCGCCCAGTTGAATCCACTGCTCAATAATACGTATTTCTTGTGGACTAAGATGGCTGTCCTCGGGAGGCATCTCGCCACTGGAGACGCGTTGCCAAACAAGTGAATTTTTGTGGTCGCCAGCAATTGTTGCTGGGCCGTTTTCGCCCCCCTTTTGAATGAAGCGATTTAACCGTAAATCAAGTCCACCTTCAATAACGTTACTTTCACCATGGCATTGAAAGCAGTGCGTTTTGAAGATTGGCCGTACATCCTTTTCATAGGATACGTTCGCAGACTTCGAAGTTTGAGCAACCAACCGCACCGATTGACTTGGGTATAAAAATCCGAGTAATAGCGTGCAATAGAGGACTCTTCTCATAGGTAGCATCATTGGTGGGATTGAGTGTGAAGGTGGGATTTTGTTTCCATTTGAAGCACTTACATTATACTAGAGTTTTGCTTATTGTGGCTATTTCAACCTTTTGATTTACAAACCGACCTATTGGTATGCATCTATTCTCCTCCAATCGAGCTATCTGTTGCATTAGCTTCTTGCACGGGTGGATTTTGTTCCTGACTGGTGTTGATGCCATTAACGATGTTATCCCAGTGATGGGCTGGCTGTTGTTGTTAACGGTAGAGTTCATATTGGCTAATATTTGGCTGTGGTTTCGCCGTGACGTAGCAATGTGGGAACGAATCACTGGATTTCTAACTTCGACGAGTTTGATTCTGATAAGTATCCAAGTGCTGGCGTGCTTTATGGGTATGGGACGTCGCAATGCTGAAGCACGATTTTATTTGATGATTGTTGTCTTGCTGGTATTGATTGTCGTAGCCTGTTTGTTCGCTCGATTTATTGTCTGGAAAAATCTGACATTGCTTAGTAACTCAGCGGCGAGTCTACCGTGTGATGTTGCCAAACGAAAAGTTTACCGGATTACGAATTCTGTTGTAGTGGGGTTGCTGGTATGGGGAGTGTTTCATGTTGAAGCGGGTCAGGGGCTTGTTGATTATTGCATTGAACGATTAGGGCGGTTGGATTCCATTGGGGAAGCATTTCCACTTCCCAACCTAGTGATGATTTTCGTCGTGTTGGTGGTTGGATCGTTCTTGACATTTGCGTTGCTGAATATGCACCGCTGGGTTTTTGCAGGTAGTTGGATTGTCAGCTTAATTGCAGCCTTGGTCGTGTGCCAACCGCTCTGGCGATTTGAGCGGATGGTGTTCCGCTCTTCCGCAGGCCCATCCACCCGCGCAGGTGATGCGTTTGCAATCTTGTGTATCTGGTTGATGATTTTAGCAATTCGGCTAAGCGGTAATCGATTGCGACGGATGGAATTTGGTATTCCCCAAGGGCAGCTCAATAATGCCGAGGAGACGTTGCACAATCGTACTGAAAAGAAGCGGTGGTGGCAGCGATTCAACGCCCATTTACGGCCCGGAGGAAATCTGATTGCAGTGTTACTGGTGATGCTGCCGGTTTACATGTCTCAGTCTTATACCGCCTTCAAGGTAATGTGGCTTGGAGGGCAACAACAAAACGTGGATGTACGAGTTTACCGAGGTGGTGTGGCAACGCTGCGAGATATTACAGGCGTTGTCATGGAAAATGCTGATATTGATCCGTTTATATCAATGGATGTGTTTCGGGAAATTCGATTAAAAGATTGCAGCCAATTGTCAGCGGATGTTTTAAAGATGGTGACGTATCAATCGCATTTAGACTCTTTGTTGATGCTTGATGTACCAAGCGGTTTGCAGGATGTTGCGTTAGGGAAAATAAGTGCGATTCAAGCGATTGATGTTCAAGGTCCGGGCGTGACCAGTTCTTTTTTGTCGGCACTTGGTGACCATCAGCTCAAGGTTGTGTTTAACGCACAGCAGGGGGAAATCAGTTACGACAAGCGGATGTCTTGGTGGTCCGGTCGACGCGAAGTAAGCCCCTTCGCTCCGCTGGAGATAGCGTTGTCGTATTTGCAACTACATTCTGACACAAATGGATTTGATGGTTCAGAAGTGAATGATTGGATCCGACAGGTGGCCCACAGTCAGGTTGCCAAGGCAACATCAAATCCACTAGCTCACAAGCTCCATGTGACGTTGGAACTGTCGGCAAACCAATCATCCATATTTGGTGAGTTATCCAAAATAGAAGTTGCCAATCGATGCTATCTTACGATTGATGATCCAATAGTTTCGTTGGAGAATCACCAATTTGGAAAACTACATAACAGTCCCAGCCTGCAGCTATTGTCCTTTGAAAACTTGCTGCCACTGAAACCCCCACAGCAAGTAGTTTTTCCAAAATTGCGACATTTGAAATTGGGCACAAGATTGACCCGCGAGTGGATGCTCTGGGCGATTGAACAACCTGCATTGGAGTCGCTCAGCATTTCACTGGCAGGCATTGACCGTCGCGATGAGTTGGGAATATTGCAGACTCTGCGGGAGTTCAAATCGTTGCGCCGCTTGCAATTGCATGGCAAACTAAGTCCAGCGGTTCTGCAAACGTTGCTTGAACTGGACAAAATTGAATCGTTGTTTCTTAATGATTCTCAAATTACAGATACGCAGTTGGCAGCAATTGCCGAAATGAAGGGCTTGAAAGAGTTTCATATTGAGCGAGTGATGTCGAGTCGTATGTTGCAGATGGTGGTAAGCGATCGGACATGGATGGATCGTTTTTTTCCAATTGGAGTGCAGATGAGTGACGATGCAATTTTCAATTTTATGGAACACGTGCCTGACACAACCATCTATCAATTTCTGAGTCCCCAGTGGCTGCAGTCGTTGGTGACAACGGCCGGCAATATCGATAGTCGAGGATTGAAAATTTGGGGCAGGCTTCGCCAACAAGGTTACTCGTTGCAAGCAATTGGGGAAATCTATGCCAGTCTGCGTATCCACCACTCGGATCTTAGCACCGTTGTATTATTTAACGGGACTGACTTAACCGGTAAAGATATTGCTCATTTAGCAAATGTAAAACCGGTGGCGGATGAAAACACAATGAACGATCTGAATATGCTTGATGAGCAACCTGAGTCTGGAGCGATTGTGTTGGGTCGAGGGGTCGCTGAAGGTGACCTTAGTGGCAATGTTCTTCCCAAAACCACCTCGTTTATTGCCGCTGGGGTGACTGGGCAGTTTATCGAAAAACTTGATGCAGACTCCGGTAAAGTATTATTCATTGCTGGGCAGTTGTCGAATCTAGGTTCATTGCTGTCGACTGGGTTAGAAAGAAACGTACAGTTACGATTGCAGCAATTCAAAGAAAACGGTGGCCAGTATGAAATGAATAGCAGTTTTCGGTTGGGGTTTTTTAGCAAAGGTGACCCTTTGGCAGGCGAGAGGTGGGGATCGTTACTTGCCGATACATTGACTGCCAAGCAAGATATTCGGATTTTGATTAGTTCGCTTGATGGTGATCGCATTATCCCCACGCTTTCTACGAAATTAGGTGTTGATGTTCTCGCAATCCCGGAAGTAATGTTAACGGCAGAGATGTTGGAGTGGATTTCGTCGAATAAAGAATTGAAAGTAGTTTGTTTAGATCCGACACTTGCGGCGTTAAGTGAGCATGGCGGCAACGGCGAAATTACTTTTGCAGATCTGGCAGCGAGTACTGTGGCGGCTCATCGTTGGGATAATATTCTGCCGTTGTTACGTATGAAAAATCCAGCGGTAATCTGTACAAAGTTCGGGTTTATTGGTTCCAGTACGGTCATCCTCAAAAGTAGTCGGTTGGAAAATATCTTGCCGGAGGTTTTACAGGCTTTTCCAAACGTTGAAACAATTGATGCAATGCAATCTGTTCTGACTCTTGGCGGTAGGGTCCCGCAGGTTGGGAGCGTCAAACAACTGGAGCTACAGAATGCATTGCTGGAAGGAACGAATGAACCCTTGTCTAGCCTCGCCAAGCAGTTCCCGAACGTAGTTTCATTACAACTCAGTGGTGCAACCTTACCAGCTTGGGATATTCAAGGATTAGTAGGGTTGACTAGTTTGCGGGAATTGAATCTGACGGGTTGTGATATCGATGATGAGGCCTTGCGCAGCTTGGAAGCGATGGATTCGTTGCGGGTTTTATCATTATCGCGTACTGCTATTACCAATGAGTCGCTGGGTGTGCTTGCGACGTTAACTAAGTTACGGCAATTAAACGTCTACCAGACAGGGATGGATGCGGATACCGTCGCATCGCTGCGTACTTTTCTACCGCGTTGTAAGATCTATGGTGCCATTCGCAGTCGGTGATTACCACGGCGGTTCAAAGGAATTGTTTGGAGTTATCCGTTTCGGAATCAAAACAATAAAATTCCGCCGTGTTAGCAGTTGCACTAACGGCCACTGGGTAATGCTAGCGTTGTTCTTACTTCACGAGACGGCGAAAGGAGTCGGTTTTTAAATCACATTCGATGAGTTGATCGAGTGCGTCGTCGGCGAGGCCGTTTGCTATGCGAGCAAAAACTTGTTCGGCGGCGGCAATTGTCTCAGTGATTTCATCGTTGCCATGAGAACCGTTGATCGCTAAACCTAAACCCGTGTGAATTCCTAGTTTGGCCATCTCTTGAATATAGATTGTGTTCAACTTGCGACAGGTTGTTTGGTCAAAGTTGAATTGGATTGTGGGGTTATAGTCTAGTCCAGTGATCGTTAGCGGTAGGTCATACTTGGCACCGAGTTCGGTGAATTTACGCGACATGGTTTTGCCAACGTGGTGAATATGGGCGACCGTATTTCGATTGCGGATTTCTTCAAGCGTGGTGATTGCCGCACGGATGCCGATTGTGTCACTCCAATACGTGCTGGAAATAAACATTTCGGCAGCGCCAGCCATTGACTCGCGGGTGCCGACGATAGCGCCCATAGCATACCCATTTGAAATAGATTTAGCGAACACGGCTATATCCGGTTTGACACCGAGAATAGTTTGGACTCCAGTGTCGGCTGGACGAAAGCCAGTGGACACTTCATCAAATATGAGCAAAGCGTCATGAGCACGGGTGAGTTTTTTGACTTCCGCTAAATACCCCTCAGTTGGCATGCTCGTTCTAAACGGTTCCATGATGATCGCAGCGACTTCGCCGCGGTTTGCAATGAGTGTTTGTTCTAGTCGATCTAAATCACCGTATGGAAAAGCGATGGCGGTATTTGCGAGAGCTTGCGGAATTCCAATGGGTTCGATCCCAGCAAAAAGATGTTCGTCGAGCGGGGGAGTTCCAGCAGTGGTTAGATTGGCAGCTTGGTACCAATCGTGCCAACCGTGATAACCACAAAATAGGATTTTATCTTTGTTTGTGTTGCCGCGGGCAATGCGAACCGCAACAGCGCAAGCATCTCCACCACCTTTAGCAAAGCGAACCATTTCCGCGCAAGGTATACGGTCAATGAGAAGTTCAGCGAGTTCGAGTTCGATTTCATGATTGAGTGAGTAGACACTTCCGAGATCGATTTGTTTTTTTACAGCGGCATCGACGATTGGGTCACAATATCCCAGGATGATTGTAAGAATACCGCTAGCCCAATCAATGTATTGATTTCCATCGACATCGGTAAAGCGGGCGCCTTGAGCATGCTCGATATAGACAGGTGAGACACCAAAAGCAAATCGTTGCGGCCTACGAGAAATGAGTTGGGTCGCACCCGGTATGATTTTTAATGCTCGGTCGTACAACTGCATCGAACGGCGGACTCTAGGGTGGTAGTTCATGAATACGTGTGGAGTTGAAGTAAATTAAATTTTAATTGATCGATATATTGTAACTTGCGTTGCTTACAGTATGCATGACAGGCTAATTATTGGTCGCGGCCATTTTTTTGACTTTTTTTTAGACAGAGTGACCAAACGTGTCACACCCCTAATCGATACTTCCTGTAGCGACAAAGAAAGCAAAAGCCCAATAAACAACGACGGGTTTTTTGCAGGTTTTGGGGATCACATTTAAGAAAAGGAGTATCGCATGTCAGCGCGATGGTTGCAGTCGGATTTAGACAAACTGTTAGTAGACAAAGAGCCGCTGGAGTTAGGGCGGATGGAAGTGGACGATTTTTTTGAGGAGCTAATCCGGATGATTCGTCAGCGTGATCGTCAGTCGGACAAGGAAAATTAACGTGGTTCGCTAAGGCAACGATTGAAAACTCGTGGTGGGGTTGTTTGCGTTGCACCTTGGGCCGTTGGCACTTACTATTTTGGGGGTAATGTGCCAACGGTGCCTAGGCTTACTGAAACGTTATTTACCTTGGTTTGTCTGTAGGTTTAATAGTCTTCCATGCTCATCGCGGTGTATAAATGCGATCATAGCGTCGCGTTGTTTTGTTTGGGGTACGACAGCAACATGCAAAAACCCTCCTGAGGCTGGATCTTGTAAGTAATGTTGTTTGATGAGTCCGTCAGGATCGGTGCTTAATGGATCACCTGCTTTGCGACCGGGTCGAGAGTTGGCGTCGACCAACGCACCGGTTGAGAATTCTTGGACGCCAGAGGGGTGTTCGGCATGATATTGCCAATGGCGATCACCGCAAATTAAGTAGAAGTTGTTGTCCGGTAATTTGTTGTCCACCAAAAATTTGAAGAACTCGTCTCGTTCCTGTCGGAATCCTCCAAAGTTGGTGTGGTTGTCAAACTTCCGTTTGTCATCGGGGCCGACCATGGGAGTCGCCGAAATCATGATTTTGAAGGTAGCATCACTAGCGAGTAGTGTTTTTTTGAGCCATGCTTTTTGCTCTGTTCCCCAAATTGATTTGGTGGGGCCATCTTCCATTGCATTGTCACTACGATAAATGCGACCTTCGACAAACCATAATTGCAAATCTTTACTCACGCGAACCGTACGATAGGTTTTTGTTTCTTGATCCCCTGCGGCGGCATAGGGTAACTGTTCGTACATCATGCGCACTGCTGTTTCAGGGCTTGGTAAATGGTCGCCTGAGTTGTCACCATCATCGATGCGATAATCGTGGTCATCAACTTCCCAATAGGTCGGTGTGTTGGCAAACAGGTTTCGGTATCGCGGTTGCACAAATTGTTCGTGCCATTTTTGTCGCATCTCAGTGATCGTCTGGGCACGAGGGTCTTTGGGAGTATCGTAATAGACATTGTCACCAGTACCAATGAAAAAGTCAGGCTGCAGTCGCGTGATGGCTGCCAGCGCAGGGTAACCTAGATGTTTATCGCGACCAGTGTAGGGGTCGGGCAGTGCGGTGTTGTTGTGTTCGAGATGAACCTTACCGTCTATTCGGTTGTCGCCGTGAAACTTCCCATAGTTCATGCCCGTGACTACCACAAAATGGACCGGATCGTCACTCGCTGCACCGGGGTGAGTCGTAAATTGTGCTACGGGGCCTTTGTGAAGCAAAGTTGCTGTAGTGCCTAACAATGTTCTGATTTCGTATGGTGTATTAGGTTTGAGATCTGCAAAAGTGACACGAGCAATGAAATCATTTTCGGCGACGGCCAGCGTTTCTAATATCACACCGTCATTATTGTTTTGACGTAAACGGTTTGTTCGTTCGCGCAAAACGAATCGCACGACTCCCTTAATCCCAGCAACGTCACCATTCACCAACGTATTGCTTTTTGTTAATCGTACTTGAGCATGCACGCGCGAATCGGATAGCTCGCCGAGCATGATACCTTGACCAGCCAATGGCAGGCTGTTTTTCAGTGATCGCCGCGTTTCTCCTTGGCTAACAAGGGCCAAACACAGCAATCCAAACAGGCAAGTTAGGTGGCGTATGTTATAAACAGGAGGAAGTTTTTGGATCATGATGTCAGCCTTTGTGTGCGTATTTGAATGGAGAATATTATATGTCGCAAGACGAAATACAACTTGGACGTTATCGTCATTATAAGAATAAACAATATACCGTGCTAGGATTAGTTTGTCATAGTGAAACGCAAGAACAATTGGTGCTGTATCGTCCAGAGTATGGTGAACGTCGATTATGGGTGCGTCCCCGCGCGATGTTTTTCGAGGATATGATTATCAACGATAAACGCGTGCCGCGGTTTGAATTTATTGGAGAAGTGGATTCCGAATAAACAGGAGTTTTGGCAAGCCCACAAAACAATCGCCTGTAGACCGCAGGCCAAAGTGCCCGATAATACTGAAACGTTTTAAATATGGATTCACGTATTTTAGGGAAATGTTAGGAAATTGTCAGTGAGCCCGTAAAGTTACTATTAGAGGTGCTCTATAATAAAACTATGACTTCTTGTAACGAACACATTGGATTACCCAAAATGAAATCCCTTTTCCTATCGATCATTTGTACTCTGTGTGTACTTGGTTCACTAGTTCAAGCCAAAGACCAGCCGTTGGCCGTTGGTCAAGCGACCCCCGATTTTGCGATGAAAACGGTGACTGGTAAGACGGTCAAGTTGCGGGAACTGGCCAGTGATAAACAAAACAATAGCAGTGGAATAACGGTTCTCACATTTTGGTGCTCATTTTGCGGTAGTTGCCGTCATGTTGAATATCCTTTGAGTCGTCTGGCAACCAAATATCGAGGTCAGGTTGCGATCATGGCCGTAGATAGCAGTGTTGGTGAAAGCGGTAGCGACGTGGCTGCATTCTTAAAAGAAAAGAAATTGACGATGCCTGTTATGATGGACACTAAAGGCCGTGTTGCAGATTTGTTTGGAGCTAAAATGACGACCACG
Source organism: Planctomycetaceae bacterium (assembly GCA_018660825.1). Taxonomy (GTDB): domain Bacteria; phylum Planctomycetota; class Planctomycetia; order Pirellulales; family Pirellulaceae; genus UBA721. The sequence goes on from JABJJO010000026.1 coordinate 31,349, forward strand.
ACGGTCATCATCGACGCGCAAGGCAAGCTGCAATATTTTGGTCAATTCAAGCAGGGTCAAACGAATTTGGTTGAGGATGCAATCAAAGCAGTCCTCGCAGGCAACAAGCCACCTCATAATAAAACTGCGGAACGTGGCTGACACATTGAACGTAGCTGATCTCCGTGTGAGATCGTTCCGACAATTATTGTTACGATTGATTCCTATGAAGATGAACGCAAAAATTCTGTTTGTCCTGTTGTTGCTGCAATGTACGCCGAGTATTGCCCAGCAGTTTACGATTCCTGCAATCAGTGACTTGCCGCGCATTGATAGGCAATCGCCACGACCAACAACGGCGATTCTTCGTAATTCGGCGTTTATACTGAAACTGAAACATCACGCTCCGATGGGTAGCGGCTATGTCATCATTACAGATCATACCGACGACCAATACATGGCGCCTTTACGTGAATTGGCAAAATATCGCCAAGCCAAAATAATTCATGTGGTCGACCTTGGAAAAATCTATCAGACAGATGTTTTGTCAGCGGTTCGCAAGGAACTTATTGATCTGAAGCCACAATATGTCGCCATTGCCCCGCGATTAGAGTCTTATCGCGAAAACATGTTGCTGGGAATGTGGGAGTTGCTCAGTACGTTAGATGATGACAAGTACTTAGATGCTTATCCGGGTGTGTTGTTAGCCTCTGATTCCAAATCCTTTGCGGCCTTGATTCAGCGGTCTATCAAGTTCCAGAGTATCGCGCAAAAACAACTGAAGCCGCTGGCTATTAGCCAAGTGCCATCTAATCAAGAATCTAGATCACTACAGAAAGCGGGAATTCTACGGAATGTATTCAGCACTTATGGATTACAAACTCCAACCATCGCGATTTACACTCCTGCCGCAGATGACGCTCCTCATCTAAGCGGTTCTCAAACATGGAATATTCAGATGAAGAATAAGGGAGATTTTGTTAAAAAATTTGAGCCTGCTGTAGCAACAGCTTTGGCAGATGCTTCGTTGGTTGTTATGCATGGGCATGGTTCCCCTGGTATGTCGTGTTCGGTTGATATCGATGGGATTTTGACTCGGTCTAATAACCAGATTGTCTTGTCGGGATCATGTTTTGCAGCGGCTCCCTTGAAAACGGATTTCCCAAAGATGACACGCATTCCTGGTGGATATGCTGTGACACCACGCCAATCTTTCAGCACACGATATATTGACCGTGGAGCGACAGTGTTTTTTGGGCACATGCGGCTCAGTTCTGGTTTCCCGCATCTGTACCCGGTGTTGGAAAAATGGATGCAAGGTAAAAGTGTCGGCGAATCCTACCAACAGTTAGTCAACGCCTTGATGGACATGCGTGGTTTTGGACCTGGTAAATTTGTGGTTACGGAAGTTACACCTGGACAACGTGGTGTACCACAGAACACATTGCTTTATGTCATCATCGGTGACCCAGCGCTGGTCCCCTTGCAGCCACTAGAGAAAATCAACAAAAGGTAGGGGCATCCCTCCGCCATCGATTTACATCCGCATTAATGGTCTCGTTTTTGTGTCAGCAACCATTGGTAGAATTTTGGATCTTCGTAAACTGCTGGCCAGCACACGTGCCCAACGCCGTCGTAAACTGTTAGCGCAACATCTCCGCCGGCTTTCTTGATCGCTGCCGTAATTTGTTGGTTTGCTTGGAGTACGCCATCTTCAGAACCGACATAGATTCGGACGCTCTGGTGGGTCATTTTACGGGCATTTTCGATATTCCCTCGGCCGCAAATTGGTACAGCCGTAGCTAGCAAACGTGGTGCTGTTTCCATTATTTTGAACGTACCTGCACCTCCCATGCTCAAGCCGGTGCAATAAATTCGTCGGCGGTCAATGTTATATTTTCCAACGAGCTCATCGATAAGCATTACTAATTGCTTGCCGTTCCAACCAATTTTTCGGTCCGGACATTGTGGTGAGACAATGACCAGTGGGTAATGTTTTCCTTCAACGATTCTTTTGGGTGGCCCCCATTGAAGTACTTGCTTCAAATTGTCGCCACTCTCCCCAGCGCCATGTAAAAACAATAGTAGTGGGACGGCCTGCTTTGTATCGTTACTGTAAGATTTCGGCAAATAGGTCCAATGCGGGATGCTGGATTTTTCACCGTCTGTGACGATGGTCGTTGACTGTTGGACTTGTTTTCCAGGTTCGGCATCTGTTGCTTCGGCAATGTGCGGACAAAGCGTGAAAGCGATTATTGCACAGAAAAGATGAAGCGTGTAATTGCGTAGTTGATGAACCATGAAGGGATGTCCTTTGACGACGGGTGTGTTAATGAAACGGCAATTTATTTTTCGAGGCTTTTGTTAAGCTCGTACACTTTGCGAACGATTATTTCTTCGACATTTTGAGCGAATGGACCATGTTGTAGCACTGTTGTGAAATATTTCATGGCATCACCTGCTTCATAGCCACCTTCAAGTAGCACTCGTCGACTAGGCACATACGCAAATACATCATTGCAATATCCAGCGACCCAGACTGAAGCACCAGGATCTGGCGTAGTTGTTAAATCAGATTTAATCCGCAACGCATAATCAACAACCGTTTCGCCGGGCAAGGCAATCATCTTTAGCTTATCACCTAGTTGGACAACTTGAATCGGGCAATCATAAGTGCTACGCAGGTGGCCATCGATTGCAAGTTGCGTGAGTAACCGCTGGCCATGGATGGCAACGTATTTATTGGAAGAATTAGTTCGCTCGACTAGCTCGTCTTTGGTTGGCGGAGTTGAATACTCAACGGTCGCTTTGTCATAGCTAGTTCGCAATTCACCGACTAGTGGTGTCGCTACGGTGTCTAATGCGGATTGGACGGCAGTCGCTAATGACTGACCGTGCTGTTTGGCAAGTTCCAATGTGTTGCGTGGATAGGGATTGATATCTGCGCCACAGCCTTGCATGTAAAGGGCGAGGGCCCCGGGATTGGCCTCTTCGATCGCTAGTTGCGCGAATCCAGCAAAATCTCCACAAAATTGATAAAAGCCCAGCGTTGTATTGTGGCACGCATAACCAAATAAGATGCCACGTAGTTTCCCTGTGGTGCTACGAACACTGAGAACAGGAACGTCGTGATCGACGGGACCATTTGGATTGGGGAAGTTGCGGTAACCGTTTGGCGATGGCAGTCGTCGGTTCATGGCAAACCCACACCGCGCTCGACAAAAAGAAACATTGGCAAGTTGCAAGTCTTCCAACGCCTGCTCCACGACTTGTACCAACTTTGATTTCAAGAATGTGACGTAGGACTTGGCTGCTGCTAATCGTTCTGCAGGTAAGCCATCGTCACTCCAGCGTGTTGTTCGTATCTCAGGGCCACAATGTGTGTGCGAACAATTCATCAATAGCCCAGCGGGAGGTAAGTCAAACCGTTTTTTGACTTCAGCTTCCAGATAATCACGAATCGGATAAGGGATACTGATGAGATCTAAGGTGACGATGACTAAACGAGTCTGATTGGGACTTTCCAGTGCGATCGCCTTGGCATACAGGTCATGAATTTTACCTTCAGCTGGTTTTGTACGGCTGGCATATCCTGCCATCCACATTGAACCGTTTGGTGTAATGACTTCACTGGCTAGTCCAGCCTGCCAGTTTGTTTCGGCGTTGATGTGGTTTGGTTGCCACCACGCAACGGCGATTGCGAGAAGCACAAGATGCTTCGATTGACGGAATAATGAGATTGGTGAAAACATGCAGAGTACCTTAATGGTCGGGAGTTAATGAAGGCTGTTGCGTGGCGACTTGATAATCACGTTCTTCAACGGGTGGATGTCCTAATGGTCCGAAGGTATCAAATTCGTCACATTGGTCATTTCCCAATACAAACTGAACGTTAATTCCATCTGTGGTGACATCACAGCATTGAAAACCAAATCGTGTATCAGCATCTTCCCAGCGTTCGGCGAGTTGGGAAGTGTTTCCTGCTGCTTGCGTGCGGTAAACTCGGATACCATCGACTAGTTGCATAGAGCGGCCGGTATGCACGTGTCCACAGAACAGAATTTCGACATTGGATTGTTGTAATAGATGCCACAGTTTTTGGCGGTGTGGCGGGTCAATTGAAAAATACCAATTGTCGTATTGTTCCAAATCCGTCAGATCCCATGCGGGTTCATTTGGGGATTCCATGAAAGGCCAATAGTGCATGACGGCAACGTGGTGTTTTGTTGGTTCGCTTTGTGTTAACTGAGGTAGTTGCTCGATGAACCGCCAGAAGTCTTCTTCTTGCGGTAGTCCGGAGCCAGCTACGGCAGCGTAAAAACCGGTGAATCGTACATTGCGGTGCACCCAAGACCATTGAATGGGGCCGAAGTATTGGGTAAACAACTCGAGCCGCGCGGCAGTCATATTAAGATCGGGATCATACCAGCCGAGTCCCAGTGGGTCCCAGCGTTTTTTTGCTCCGTTACGATCCGTGTGTTTGTTACCGACATCCATATTACCCGGAATGATGTGAACGGGGCACTCAAATGCCGCCAAGTCATCACGGGCTTGTTCATATTCGAACTCATGCGTATCACCGTCACGAGTTAAGTCGCCTCCGTGCAGTACGAGATCGGCATTAATGTCGAGCATTTGCTGGCGAATTGCTGCCCAGCGTCTATTTACAGCCGGGCGAAATCGATAACTACGTGGTGTACCCATGTGACTATCGTTGACATGCAGAAACGTCCAATTGTTGTCCAGATTTGACATGAACTTCATTATACACACATTACGATAGTGTCGGGTGACCTGTTGTGACTGCCAGTTTGTATTACGAATCAACATCCGCCTGCGCCTGCGGAATGGGTAAACTCCGTGACACAAATGTTAAAAATGGGGAATTGCTATGTGGTAACAGATTACCCGTTTTGCCAACCACCGATACGGTATAATACACGTTGACGTTTTGATAATATCGAATGAGAAAAAAATCATGCACCCAATGAGTCGCCGAGAGTTGGTTCGAGTGGGAGGACTTGCAATGGGGGGCCTCGCGCTGCCGCGACTATTGAGCGCTTCGCCTAGCGAAGAGTTGCATGGCCCTTCGTTTGGTAAAGCCAAAAACGTGATTTTTTTGTATCTCAATGGTGGGCCTCCCCAACATGAAACGTTCGATCCTAAACCTAACGCGCCCGTAGAAATTCGCGGCCCGTTTAAACCAATTCAAACCACCGTACCCGGAATGCAGTTTTGCGAACTGTTGCCTAGAACCGCCGCATTGGCTGATAAATTGGCGGTTATTCGGAGTATGGCAACCGATGACAATATTCATTCCAGTAGTGGGCATTGGGTACTGACCGGCTATAAGTATCAAGGCCCGAATGCCCGTACGATCCAGCCGTCGGACTGGCCTTTTTATGGATCGCAAATCAAACGCTATCGTCCGAGTGACGTTATGCCTGGGTTGAGTACAGTGATGATCCCAGATGTTATTCGCTTGAATGCCAGTGTTACACCGGCTGGGCAAACAGGTGGATTGATGGGGGCTCAATGGAATCCAGAGCGATTTGTCGGTGACCCGTCGCGTGAAGACTATCGTATTGAAGGGCTCGAACCTCTTGGAATTACCACCGGACGCCTGCAACAACGCCGTAGATTACAACAAAAATTTGAGGATCGGCTGCGGGAAATTGATGGTGCTAAGAGCTTGGATGTCTTTTCAACCTATCAACGCCAAGCGTTTGATTTATTGACGTCGGGAAAAGCGAGAACGGCGTTTTCAATTGATCAAGAATCTGCTGCCGTGCGAGATCGTTACGGTCGTAATCGATGGGGTCAATGTGTATTGTTGGCTAGACGGTTAATTGAATCGGGTGTGCGTTTGGTACACGTTAATTGGCCACGCGAACCAGGTGATAATGCTTCAGATAATCCGCTGTGGGACACGCATGCCCAGAATCACGATCGCCTGGAAGATGTACTATGCCCAATTTTTGATGTTGGGTATTCCGCTTTAATTACGGACCTCGAAGAGCGCGGATTGCTCGATGAAACACTTGTCGTTGCAATTGGAGAGTTTGGACGAACACCCAAGATTAATGCAAAAGGTGGTCGCGATCATTGGGGCAGCGTGTTTTGTTGCACACTGGCGGGAGCGGGAATTCGGGGAGGCCAAATCTACGGCAGTTCGGATCGCGATGGTGCTTATCCGCTGACGGATCGAGTCGAACCGGGTAACTTGACGTCGACGATTTTTCATTTACTCGGCTTAGATCATCGGGGGACATTCACCGATCCTGTAGGACGAGAATTATCCTTGAGCCATGAAGAACCGTTGTTCCGTTTATTGGGTGAGCCAAAAGAGAACCTAGGTCTTGTCCCATCGACCGGTGATGTAAACCGTGTGCCAGTGTTTGATGAAAAGAGAATCATCGGTAACACGCAGTTTCAAATAGAGGATGGAATCCGTCCTGCTCAAACGCCATCGCGTCCGAAAGGTTGGCGGCAACTCGTTACGCCGGCAGACAACGGTGTCGTTATTTCGTTGGCGCCGCCCCAGGAAATCCAAAGACTAGAATTACTCCAACATGTTCAGTTTTTGTTTGGTGGGTTAACTAAGGAAATAGCTAAGACGACAGCGGCAATTCTTGGCCAAGAAGTTCGTAGTCCGTTCCCGGGGACTTATCGTATTAAGATTGAATTACTTGCTGATGGTGATGCGCAGTCGTTCGCAGACTTGTTCGATGATCAACTGACCTGTCACCTTGTCTACTTTCAATTCACCCAACAAGATAAGCAAATCAATGGCCGTAAGGTCATGGCGGAACAACAAATTAAGCCGACGTTGGTTGATGGAGTCAGTCCAACATCGCAAACGTTTGAATTTACAAAGCAATTCGTAAATACAACTCCCGGTACTAACTTTTCATTTGGACTCGGATTAGGCATCGGGTTAGAAATTCGCAATGCGAGCGGTCGGGTTATATCTGTCTCTAAACAGGTCTCTTTAAGAGTGACCCGATATGAATTAGAATTCCTCGGTAAAGAACGAAATAAAGATGTAACGTCCTAACGGTTTACGTTGAACAACGAGAGAATATTTGTATTGCTTCGCTGCGCTCGATGACAGTTGTGCGCCACGTATAAAGGAAAGATTTAGATGAGAATAAAAGGTATGTTTGTCACCATGTTGTTGGTATTGCTAATTGGGATGGCCGCCAACCAAGGGCACTTACTTGCAGATGAACGGCCCAATATTGTGCTAATCATGGCTGATGATCTCGGTTTTTCGGATATCGGCTGTTATGGTTCCGAAATCAAAACGCCGGCCTTGGACGATTTAGCTAATCACGGTCTGCGATTTAGCCAGTTTTATAACACGGCAAAATGTCACAGTTCACGGGTTTCGCTTTTAACGGGACTGTATTGTGATCAAGCCGGTGGCGCGAGTCTAAAACGAGGTGTTACGATTGCTGAAGTGTTAAAAGATGCGGGTTACTTTACTTCGATGGTTGGTAAATGGCATTTGAACAATCAACCCACCGATTTTGGATTTGAACGGTATTGGGGGCATTTGTCAGGTGCAACGAATTTCTTCACCGGTGATGATACGTTTCGATTGAACGGGGAGCGTTGGGCTGTCCCGCCAGAGTTCAACGGAAAACCGTTTTACACCACAAATGTGATTGCAGATTTTGCGCTCGATTTTATGGACGAAGGAATCGATAGTGGTAAACCGTTTTTGCTGTACGCTGCTTTTAATGCTCCACATTATCCGCTGCAAGCACCCGAGGCTGATGTTAAGCAACAGCTCGGTAATTACGAGGATGGTTGGGACCATTTGCGGAAAACGAGATTCGCCCGGCAGTTAGAGCAGGGGTTGTTTCCCGCAGGGACTATGTTAAGCCAGCGCAGCGATCATGTGCCAGCATGGAAATCGTTAAACGCACAGGAGCAACAATGGGAATCGGATCGAATGGAAGTCTACGCAGCAATGGTGAGTGTGTTAGATCGCAATATTGGACGGATTATTGAACACTTAAAGGCCAAAGGCGTTTTGGATAACACATTGATATTATTTTGTAGTGATAACGGGGGCTGTCCCTTTGAACGTACTCGTGGGCGATATTTAAAACCGTGGGATCCGAAATCTTATTGGTGTTATGACGCGAGTTGGGCTAATGCCTGCAACACCCCATTTCGGCTCTATAAACAGAATCAACATGAAGGCGGAATTTCCTCGCCTCTTATCGCGCATTGGCCAAAAGGTATAAAAACGACACCAGGTGAAATTACAGCGCAACCAGGTCATTTGATTGACTTCATGGCAACTTTTATTGACGTAGCGAATGCAACCTATTTAAACAACGTCGAGGGCAGGCAGGTGGATCCGCTTCAAGGTAAGTCATTAGTCCCGATTTTCAACGGAACCAAACGAACGCCTCACGAAAAATTGTATTTTCATTTTGGATTCGATCGAGCTTGGCGGGAAGGCGATTGGAAGTTGGTGTCGGCCAAACGTGGTCGCTGGGAGTTGTATAACTTAGCCACAGATCGTACTGAAATGCATGATCTCGCTAACAAGTTTCCGCAGCGTGTGGCTGCGATGGAAAAGCGGTGGTTGGAAACCGCTCGAAATGTAGAGCGGCTTTCTGATAAACAACTAGCTCCCGTTAGACCCGTTATTACCAAGTTGAATTTTCGGAAAGATACGACTACCGGAAATGCGGCAGCAAATTAATAGAGTAAATTTGGAAAGGAATTAGATAATGTTGAAATGGGTGTGGACTGCTGTTTTATTGATTACCGTTAGTAGTTTTGTTAACGGCGCGGAAAAGTGGTACAAGGGCAACACGCACACTCATACGTTTTGGAGCGACGGCAATGATTTTCCCGAACGGGTTGTCAAATGGTATGCAGAAAATGGTTATGATTTTCTCGTGCTGTCAGATCATAATATTCTCAGTCGTGGTGAGAAATGGATGTCTGTTGAGAAATTGAAGGAACGTGGGGGCGATGACATACTCGAAAAATACGCTGCGTCTTTTGGAAAGAAATGGGTCGAATCGCGTGGTACGCTTGGTGAAAAATCACATGAGATTCGGCTGAAGAGACTTGCTGAGTTTCGAGACATGTTTGAAGTGCCCGCCAAGTTTTTGATGATCGAGGGCGAAGAGATATCAGATAAAGCTGAAGATGTCCCAGTGCATATGAACGCGATCAATGTGCAATCCGTGATCGCGCCTGCCGGCGGAGCCACAGCACTTGATGCACTCAAGGGCAATGTGCGCATTGTGGCTAGGCAATCGCGGTTGACCAAGCAACCGATCTTGTTGCACCTAAACCATCCGAATTTTCATTATGCTATTACCGCGGAAGAACTGGCCTCGGTTATTCAGCAAGAGTTCTTTGAAATTTGTAATACGAGTTCTGATTGCAATCAGTTAGGCGACGAATTTCATCCGTCATTAGATGAGTTTTGGGACGTCGCTAATACACTCAGATTAGCGAAATTGCAAAGCCCTCCATTGTTTGGTGTGGGAGTTGATGACGCGCATAATTACCATGGGCGCGGCTCAAGTCCTCCGGGAGGATCGTTTGTAATGGTACGTAGTAAGAGCCTCAAGCCAGCGGCTATTATTACAGCCATGAGAATTGGAGAGTTCTATTCTTCGTCTGGTGTCTTGTTAACAGATGTGCAATATTCAATGAGGACAAAAGAGTATGTGATTGATATTCAAGCGGAAGATGGTGTGACCTATACGACTCAGTTTATAGGGACTCTCACCAATGCTGATTTAGGCTCCACACCTCGACTAGGTGCAGGCGGAGCGGTACAGCGTGCTACGCGGATCTATTCAGATGATGTGGGCAAAGTGCTAGCAACGGTCAAGGGAGCCCATGCCAGCTATACACTGTCCGGCAAAGAATTGTATGTTCGAGCAGTTATTACCTCGGATAAAAAACACTCGTTGCCAACTTATCCTGGACAACTACAACAGGCGTGGGTTCAGCCCGTGGGTTGGCGGCGGTAATTATGGAGTGGTCGTGATACAAATCAGTTCTTTTAGCGTACGTGCATAGAGGCGGCCATTGGCATAGGAGAGTCCGGAAAGGGACCAGGTTTCCCCTGCCAGTCCCAGATCACTGATAGACAACAGCGCCCGCTGATCGAGTATTTTGGCGTCCCAGCGAAGGACGTAAACCACACCAACCATGGTTGGAAAATAGATGTTCTTGCCAACGACAATCGGGGGTGGAGCGGACACGTGTCCCCAACCCGATCCAGCATTGCGTTTGTCCTGAGTGACCAGAAAGCCCTCCGCATTTCGAAGGTCATTGGGCAGTGTGGTGTCCCAGCGGAGCACATCCTCTTGATCTGGAAGCCTCACGACCTGAGCGGGTACCTGTAAATATTCAACGCCGCCGGTTTCAATGTGAACTCGGCCAATCATCTTTGCGTGATGAGCCATAAAATAGTGGTAGTCGCCAATCAGTAGATTTGTCTGATAGGTGATCGGTTTTTTATAGCCACGGATGTAATCATTGAGGTCTTGATTGACTTTACGAGTGTAGCCGGCAGGGGTGTGGACACATACAGCGACTTGTTTCGTTAAAGACTGCCGTTGTCGGATGTCTCCCGTCCCGATATCCAGCACGAGATGTTCTGTGCCACTGAAGTGACAGGCCATTTGTTCGTTCCAGCAGGTATTTTGAAATGTTGGATATTTCAGGATGGCTTTGTTCCAGATGGACTTTCCGTTATCTGCATTTACAAGTGACAGTCCGTATGGTTTTTCCAGCGGATTGTGTCCTCCTCCGCGTCCGGTGAGAATGGCTGCCTGACCATTGGCGAGATGACCAAACAGCGAAGTGGAATGTATCGAGGTTCCAGCTTCAGCGACCCACTGGCGTTTCCCCGTTTTTACATTGAACGATTGCAAGTGAGTCCAGTACCGTGGGTTTGCATCAAGCGATCGCGCCTTTCCCTTGTCCAGTAAATTCAGCGGCAAGTCCTGATGGGGCGTTTGCACAACGACAAGGTGGTCGTCAAAGATTAACGGCTCATGCTGTCGCGAATGATGTCTGCCGAATGGCGTCCATGCATACGACCAGACCTGTTTACCGTCAAAGTCAAAGGTCTGGATTGATCCACCCACATTCACAAAGCAGATGTGTTTACCATCGGTGGCTGGTGAAGCTGCCGTATTATCACTGAACAGGCTGGAGAGATCTATTTCGCGGACACCGGGGATATCCCGCTGCCACCGTAGCTCGCCCGTGATTGCATCAAATGCCTGACCTACGCAAAGCGAGCCGGTTTGTGTGTCTTGCTTGACGGGGGCATGAGACAGGACAAATGCATGTTTTCCGGACAGAATCACCGTTCCCTGGCCGGTGTTCGGCAAAGCTGTTCGCCACAATATATTCTTGTTAGTCGAAACGCTAAAGAACGACGGAGCGGAACCCTGAACCACGAAATTATGGTTCGGCCCAGCGGCCTGATGCCAGTTGTCGCTCCAGGCGGATGAGGTTCCGAAAAAAAGCAGGATAACCGTTGGCAGCCAACAGTTTCGAAAATATCCGACGAATGTTTTAGTGATTGTGGTCGTGCTCATATTGCTTGTCGGTTTTGTCTCCGCGGGCCATGACGTACGCGATTAAGTCAAGAATTTCTTCACGCGAGAGTTTATTGAGCAATCCTTTTGGCATTAATGAGACGTCCGACTTCTTTTGGACTTCGATTTCATTACGAGCGATGATGGTCGGCTTGCCTTTGGCTAATGGGTCAATCACGACGTGAATTGCCTCATCCGTTTCTTTGACGATCATTCCAGTGATAATTTTTCCAGAATCTAACAGGAATGTTTGGGAACGGAATTTATCGTCGATTTCCTTGGAGGGCTCGATTAGCGATTTCAAGACGTTTAAAGTGGTATGTTTTTTGACGTCTAGCTTCGCCAGATCTGGACCGAAAACCTGACCTTCATCACCTAGTTTGTGACACGATACACAACTCGCAACCTTGAACAACTCCTTGCCAACCTCAAACGATCTACCCATTGGCAGTGGATCGATATCCCCAACGAGTTCATCAAGTTTCCACTCGCGACCACGGCTGCTGAGTTTCAGTAGATCGTCCTGAATCGGCAATGGATTGTTGGCGAGGTATTTCTCTGGGTTCGCTTGATAGGCTGGTAAATCGGCTACCACATACAATGTCCCGTACATTCGTCGCCAGTGTCCGGGGTAGGTACATACGTAGGGATATACGCCGGGAGTCGTGGGGGCATCGAATAGTAGTGCTTGAACTTCACCTGTTTGTAATAATTGGCTTTGTAGCAAGATGTGCTTGCTCTGGGGAACATAATGCCGTTGCATCGCGTCTGGATCGCGTCCAGTTGATTCCGCGAGCAAGCCTATTTCTTCCATCGTGCCTGGAGCCGTGATGACAAAGTTGTGAGGCATGTTGTCTGTATTGGAAAAACGGAACTCAACAGGTTTCCCAGCTTGAACAGCAACTTGTTCTTTGTCGTAGATCATGCGATGTGCAACGGTGCCGATGGCAATGACTCGTACATCCAAGTTCTTCAACCGCTCTTCGATTGCTTGTCCTTGATCCGAGGGTAGTTGTTTGCCGACAGCACGTGCTAGTTTGATGGCTTCCAGTGCCGGGCCCGCTGTTCGAAATTGAGCAGGGATTTCACTTAAATAGGCAACAAGATTGTCTGCTAGCGTTGGAAGTTGTGCTTTGTTCCAATGCTCTGGTGCAATGGTTAATAATGCAGCAATAGCAGAATTGCGATGCAGTCCCGCTTTGAGCAGTAGTGTTAGGTCGGTGAACATTTCGGGCTCGTGACCAGGTACTGTTACCAAAGCTCGGATCGCATGGTCATGCAAAGTTTCTCCGCCACTTACCGACAATCGATTAGCAGGAATATCTTGCTTCTTGATGCCGGGACCAGACCAACGAATGGCTAACGCATCACCGCCACCATTATCGAAATAGGTAACCACGATTTTGTGCGCGCCTGTCGAAAGATTGATCGTCGCCGACTTTTCAATGGGCCCGTGCAAGCCGTCATTGTTGACTAATAACTTGTCGTCAAGATAGATTCGAGAGCCATCATCCGAGGTAGCATAAAACGTGTATTTACCGGTTTTATTAATTTGGAGATAGCCGGTGAATTTCAAGGCAAACCTATCGATCTCCTTACGTTGAGGAACATTGATACTGATCGCTGGAACGACTCCCGATTGTTTGGGAGTCATCTTATCGAGCGTTTTAATATCAACATTAGCCCCTGAAGGAAAGTAGAAATCAACATGGATGCCGGGTAGGCCAAGGCTTCCGGTTGTGGATTCACTGCCAAGTTGACTAGGCAATTCCGTCGTCAGAGGGCGAATTTTTCCGTATAGTTGTTCACGCACATCAACACTATTGATGAGATGCACGGCACTGAGGAAATCTTGCAGGGAATCGCGGTCGCGGGTGGCAGCTAGAAAAGCGTTGTCGCCATTGCCGTCGGTAGTAATCCAGGCAGCAAAAGCGTAATGCCGCGTTTGAGCGGATTTACCAGCCAACGCTAACTGTTCAATGTCTGCAGCGCGTTGTTGTAAATTAGAAATGCTTTGTCCAACCAGTAACACAGCCAAACCTTGTGTGCTTTCGTCGCCACTCGCATCACGTTCGATTAACAAATCGACGATGAGATTGATTTCTGAACTGTTTTGGATTTTAGCTAATCCGGTAATCGCTGTCTGAAGATGGCTGGGTGAGGCCTTAGCCCTCGCGAGAATTGCTAAATAAACGCCTTCACTGGCATCCATTTTCAAAAGATCATCAATGCTAGCATTTCGTAGTACGTATTGCTGAGCGGCGCTGGAAAGTGGCGTTTTTTTGGCAATAGCATCTTGAATGATTGCATCGACATCCAAAGATTTTGTTGCGTACGCAAGGACTTTTTGTAGTTCAGCATCGAGCGGTTTGGTCGAAACCGTGAAGACAACTTCTGCTGCCGCTAAGCCTTGAAGTTCAACGGCTGCCTTCATCGCTTCTGCGCGGACTAAAGGAGATTCATCTTTGGCAGCAGCCTGCAAGGTGGATTCCCAGTCCGACACTTTACCCGCCCAATGACCGAGGGTTCGGATGGCGGCGGACCGCACTCGAGCGTCTTCGGCTTGGAAAACCGTTTTTAATAACCGCAGATTAGCAATTCGGTGTTCCTCGAAAACCCAGAGGCATTCTAATAGTGCTTGGGCTTGGATCGAATCTTTGATGTCCAATGTATTAGCCCAGTGGGTAACGACGGCGCTGATATCGATAGATTTTCGACCGCTGAGTTCTAGTCGTGCTCGATAACGAACGCCGTTTTCAGGCAATAAGAATGACTGTAAAACATGTTCAATTGGTTTGCCTATCATTTTTACGGGTGCCACTAGAGGACGGCCAGGCACAGAAACTCGATAGATGCGACCATGGTTTGCGTCACGATTTGGATCGCGCATATTATGTTGCATATGTCCGACAATGGCGTTTGCCCAGTCGGATACATACAATGCTCCGTCGCCACCAATTTCAATATCGGTAGGCCGGAAATTAGGATCGGATGAAACTAGAATGGGTTCGATTTCCTTGGCGATAATATCCGCTCCGTCGTACTCGACCTTATGCTGCAGCACGCCGAGAAATCCGATGCAATTACAAACCAAGAAATTGCCGTTATTGTGTTCAGGAAAGTGGCTGCTGGATAAGATTCCTGTGGCAGCAACCGGACGTACTCGCTTAGTAAACCATTTTTTGTTGCCGATCCCTTTTCCGAGATTGACATAAGATCCAGTTCCACTCGTGCCGTCATTGGCAAACTGGAATCCCCATTGGTCAAAGAAGTCACCGTGTGGATTCGGTCCAATCGGAAATACGAATTCAATTTCAAAGGTGCGTGGGTCAAAGCGGTAGACACCGGATTGCCCAGAGCGGAATGTTTTGGTTGGTGTTTCCATACTGGCGACATTGAAAATACCTCGACTCCAATGTAATCCACCGCCGGGACCAATCACAAATGCATTGGCACTGTGATGAGAGTCTGCGCTGGAAAGACCCTGTAGCATGCGAATCTTTTTGTCGGCGACATTGTCACCATCAGTGTCTTTGAGGAACCAAATCTCTGGAGGTGCGGCAACCAATACTCCGCCGCCCCAAAATTCAAAACCGGTGACACTATTGAGTTTGTCGGCAAAAACGATACATTCGTCTGCCACTCCGTCGCGGTTTTCATCGGGAAAACAGAGGAGGCGGTCGGTTCGTGGTAGTGTGGGATTCCAGTGTGGGTAGGAGGGCCATACGGAAGCGAAAAGTTTACCGTCAGGGTCGACAGCCATTTGGACTGGATTGATAAGTTCGGGGAACATTTCCTCAGAGGCAAAGACATTAACCTGCATGCCCTCGGCGACTTGCATTTTCTTAATGCCTTCGTCGGCACCTAGGTACAGGTGTGCGCCACCTTCAAGTTTTCCGGGAATGTTGGTTTTTACAACGAGTTCTGCGGGTAAGTTGTCATCTTTGACTTCGAGGTCGCCACCCTGAGCAACGGCAATCACGCGTTTGTCGCGGTTGCTAGTCATCACATCAAAAATTTCCATTTCACGTTTCATTACGTCGGCGTTGGATTGACCGAACCAAGCTAGTTTGGATCGACCGCCATAGACGTTATAACCATCGACGACTCGATAGCGACTAAACCAGTAGTAGTTGCGATCTTGCACGGCTGAATGGATACGTTTGACGAGATCTCTTTTGCTTGCCGCCGGCCCCGCTTGTCCAAAGAGGGTTTTCGTGATTATGCGTGCCAGCATTTCGTAGCCATTGTTTTTAAGATGGATGCCATTGAGCGTTTGTGGCTCCTTGGTAGCTTGATAGGCGGCTAGAGTTGGGTGGAAGATGTCCACAAATCGCACGGATTTTTGTTGGCATACTTGCTGCATTGCTTGAGTGAACACTTCGAGCAAGGCATTGTTCTGTTTACCGTCGGGGAGATGGGGACTGTTGAGATTTTCATGTGCAATTGGCGAAAAGATAACGACGGTGGGCGGGGATGTGCCGTTATATTTTTGTGCAAGCATGCCGTCGATCATGGTCGCTAAGTTTTTGCTAAATACGTCGACCGTGCCGGATCCGCGAAGGGCTTCGTTGTACCCAAAGAAACAGAGCACGACATCGGCATTGGTTTTTGTTAGCCATTGGTCAGCGCTGCCGAAATTTGCCGAGCGTTGACGGGCATTGACTTCGTCGCCGGAAAAACCGAGGTTGCGAAATACGAGCGAATGATTGGGGTGTAACGCTTGCGTGTAGGACTCGAGCCACGGATAGTGCTGCATGCGATCTGCGAGTGTGTTACCGATAATGGTAATGTTGGCATTTTCAGGCAACTCCAGATTCTGGGCTGTCGTTGGTTGAGTAAACAAGAGACCGCAACAAATGGAAAAGAGTACTGTTGCAAGTTGGAAACGGTTATTTGTTTGTCTTAGCATAGATCGCATAGATCAATGGTCCTATTTTAAATGGGTACAAAAATGCAATGCGTATTTTATCACGTCGAGGGGCAATTTACTATTAGTTGGGACGATTGTTTGAGGCTGTCAGTTTTCAAAACTCCGAACAAATACAACCACAAGTTTGCACGAATGGACACGATCGTGAAAATTTTCAATCGCTGCGATGATTTCCATTTTCGGCTGCCACGGCAAAGTTAAAGGAGAAATATTGTAGAATATAAGCTTGTTTACTTACGATTGTTTGACAATTTGCTCTTGGATCTATATATGTTTTCTGCCTTGAAATTACTTCGTGTGGCTGTTCTTCTCACTGCCCTTACCATTGTCAACCACGCTACGGTATTTGCGGCAGCGATCACACTGCATGTAACACCCGATCAAGAAAACGCTCTGTACCAAGTAGGTGAAACAGCTTCGCTAAATGTTTCAGTGACTGAGGGGGGCAAACAAATAACCACGGGTGTTATTGATTTTATGGCCGACAATTTTCTGGAAACAGTCTCAGCAAAAACAGGCATTAAGCTAGAGGCAAAACCGGTGACTATCAAGTTGGCGTCAGACAAACCTCAGTTTATCCGTTGCCATGTGACTTACACGCCAGCTACGGGAAAGCCAATTATGTTGACTGTGGCGGTAGGATTTTCCGTCACAAAAATCAGACCGGGCTTGCCGGTGCCGGATGATTTTGATGCGTTTTGGGACAAGCAACGAGCGGAACTCGCAAAGGTCAAAATGGCCAGTACATCGACACGCGTCGAATATAGTGACTCTCAATTGGAATGTTTTGATGTGCAGGTAACTTGTGTCGCACCGAGACCTGTATCGGGTTATTATGCCAAGCAAAAAGATGCGGCGGAAAAATCATCGCCTGCTATTTTGTGGGTTCATGGGGCAGGGGTGCGAAGTTCGTCGTTGGGGGCAGCTGTGATAGGAGCTCGAGCAGGTATGTTGTCGATGGATATCAATGCGCACGGCATTGCTAACGGAAAGACTGCCGATTTCTATAAAGCACAAACGAGTGGACCGCTAAAGGATTATCGTTTTTCTGGAAGAGAAGATCGTGACACAATTTATTTCCGCCACATGTATTTGCGGATTGTACGGGCGATTGATTTTCTAACCTCGCAACCAGAATGGGACGGAAAGAATGTGATTGTGATTGGTCATAGCCAAGGTGGCGGTCAAGCGTTAGTGGCCGGTGGGATTGATGACCGAGTGACGGTGATTGCATCTGGCGTGCCTGCGATTTGTGATCATGGTGGCCGAGAAAAAGGGCAGATCAACGGCTGGCCCAAAATTGTGCCATACGATGCGAGCGGAGTGGCGGATGCCAAAGCACTCGAGGCATCGCGCTATATTGATGCCGTAAATTTTGCTAGTCGATTTCAGGGCAAGGCGATTATGAGTGTTGGATTTGTCGACTCCGTGTGTCCACCATCGAGTTGTTATGCAGCATTTAACGTGCTCGACGTAAAACCGGGCTATAAAACAATGCTCAATGAACCGCTAATGGGTCATGCTGCACCGGCTCATATTAAGGATGCATTTTTTGAATTTATTAAGCGTTCATTAAAATAGAATACACCCAAATACAAAATTGACTCATTGCTGCATATTACGATATCAATTTTTGATGCTGTTGGAACTCTTGGATTTGCGCAATGAGTTCTGAGATACTGGGTTGCCGCTTGGCGGGGTCTTTTTCGAGTGCTTTCATACAGATGACCTCAAGCGGTGAGGGAATCTTGCGGCGTGGGTTCTTTTGACTTGGCAACAGCGGTTGGTCATGAATCACCATGTCAAAAGTTCCGTGAATATTTTTGCCCATGAAGGGAACATCGAGGCACAGTATTTCATAGAGCACGACGCCCGCTGAATATACGTCGGTGCGTTGGTCGACATAATAGCTGCCGACGATTTGTTCGGGCGACATATATAGCGGAGTGCCAGGACGCTGGCCTGTTGCGGTTAATTGTTCGCCGCGGTCTTTTTGTTCGGGGTTCCGTTCTTCGTTAGGCATTCCCCAGATTTTAGCGACGCCCCAGTCGATTAAACAGATTTCTCCAAATTGGCCAATCAATATGTTCTCGGGCTTGAGATCGCGGTGGATCACACCATGCGCGTGGGCATTCGCTAAAGCTTGACAGGCTTGCATAAAGATGTCGAGCATCCGATCCAGCGTAAACTCCTCTAATGCTACGGCATCATTGGACTTTAATTTTTGGATTTGATGAAATAGATCAGTGCCCGCAATATATTTCATTGTGAAATAAAGGTTGCCGCTAGGAGTCCGACCCATTTCATAAATCGGAATGGTGTTGGGATGTTGCAGCTGCGCCGCAATTCTAGCTTCGCGAGTAAACCGCCGCCGTTCTCGGACATTGTCGGCGAGATGTGGATGAATCGATTTATGGATTACAACACGACCCAATCCAGCATCAACACAAGTATGTAGCGTCGCTTTACCACCTTTGGTTAACAACTTGAAATCGGAGTACTTACTATAGTCGTTGATGAAATCTGGAGGTAGATTCGCATCTGTGATTGAAAGGAAGATGCTCGAGTAACCATCTTTTCTGGTTGCCATACAGTTATTGCTCTGAACAATGGATATTTCACGGGGAACAACTAGTTCGAGTAATATGATGCGTTTTAGTCGCCACGTAAACCGGTAATCTGTTCAACCGGAAGATTGGTAGGCCACTGGACACGCCAAGCCAGGAATATCAAGTAATTTGAGCAAGACTACACCAGTAGGTATTTATCTTGGTTTACGTGGACGTTTGGATTCCACTTCATGAAAATACCAAACGGCTTCTTCTTCGAGTTCCTTTTTAAAGGCGATCCATTGGCAATACTCGAGCCATTCACGGTCGTGCAAAACTAGTGCGTCGCGAGGGATTTCGTTGAGAATGCTATCGTTCATCGTATAGGGTCCTTCCTATTAATGTGGTGAAAAGTCAAGCAAAACACGCTGTTTTGCCTTCCTAGTACATATCTTCGATAACAGGTGTGACACGTTAGGTCACACACTACCTACTATTACGAAAAAAACTGTGAAAAGTTCAGTGGTGGCTATACCCTGCGACTCGGATACAGCGAGAAACCCGCTAAAGGAGCATTAATTATTACTTAAAACCGCTTGGTAAATACGGTCGTCTTGTTCGTAAAGAACATTCCATTGGCCGCGCACAAGAAACGGATTAGATATCGTGTCCACTTTGCCACTCGACTTAAACAACACTGGTGAACCCTTTGTCCACTCCAAAAGATCTGTGGAATTCCAGTAGCGTCGGTTTTCAATTTTCATTGGCTGAGAAATGCCGATATAGGCGTTGCCGATTTTGGTGATCGACATAGAGGCAATTTCCTCTGCGATCGATATCACAGGTGATTCATCAGTCGCTCTTTGCCATTCCAGCAAATTATCACTGCTAGCTACTCCTAAGCCTTGATCGAAATATAATCCCTTCATCCCTCGATATCCCAACCAAAAACGATTATCTCGTTTAAAGATGTTCGTTGGTATCGTCGTGACATGTGTATCCCATTTATCTTTGCGTCCTTGCAGCAGTGGGTTGCGAGCGGATTTAATCCATTGACCAGTTAATTCTGTTGCAATCACAACGCCAATATTTTTGGATGTCATTTTGGTGTCGTGGACGTCGCGGCCAGAGTAGAACAAATAATAACGACTGTCATGTTTAATGACTGCCGCTGGAAGTTTGGCAACAGCCCCGTCCCAACTTCCAGACGCGCCAACATCGACAATTGGATTATTCGCTTGCTTCTTCCAGTGCACACCATCCTCAGAGATAGCTAATCCAATTCGTTCGTGCCAATTAGATTCTTTGGTATCCTGTGCTTCAAAGAAACAATAGTAGCGATTGTTTTCAACAAACACATAAGGATTATCAACCGCAGTAAAATCCCAGCTACCTTCACTGCCGCGGTCAATGACCGGCTTGCCCATCGGCGTCTCGATCCAAGTCTTTTTGACATCGAGTTTGACGGTGACTTCTTGGGCGCAAACTGTTGTTGCACACAATAGAAGCACGGCGATTATTAGAGGTACACGGTTCATGGGTTGTTTATGGTTTGCCAATGGTATCGTGGAAAAACTGCAATGCAGCCGAAAATGCAAATTCATGACTTCCAGCCGGTACACTAAACTGTGGCGGCTCTCCGCCAGCTTGTCTATAGAGCGGAGTTATGATTTTTAGGCACCGTAGTGCTTCAGCTGGGCCAAAACCGTCGTTTTTCGCATTAGAAACATGCAACGCGCGAGGTGTCACCAGCAATGCCAGTTCTGGTAAATCATATGCCGGTAACAGCCTCGGAATCGCTCCACAACCACAATGCTGCTGGCGATCTTGTATAAAGGATACTCGCATACTTCCAAAAATACCCTGGACAGATGTCGCTGCGATTCTGGCATCCATAGCCGCTGCAGACAATGCCAACAGTCCGCCGGTGGAAACTCCAGTTACGCCTACGCGTTTTACATCGGTCCGCGGTTGTTCAAAGACGTAATTTAAGAGAATTTGTTGATGTGCAAACAACAGACTGTACCAGCTGTAGCCGTCTAATCGTAACAAGCGGTCCAACTCGTGATGCCGGTCTCCGTGTGGTTCCATCCCCACATTTTCCATGGCAAATACTTGGTATCCTTGCTCGACAAACTGTCGCGCACACGCGTGCTGATAACTTTTTGGTTCGTTGAGAATCTGAGCGACTTTTCCGTGACCCATAAAACAAACAATTGTCGGTGTGCGTTTGTTAGATACAGTCGGTTGATCATTTGGTTGCAGTTGAAAGAAACGAAACAGCCGTTGCTCGCCTTGGCCAACGGTAAACTCTTGCTGTGAGTAGTTGTCGAATTGTTCAGCTGGACCTCTTGGTGTGATCGACAGTTTGTGGGGATATGGAAATACCAGATCCTGTCGAAATGATTTCCGTTGTTGCACCTGCCAGGCTGTCCATTGATCAATTGATTTAAAAGCTGGCACGGCCAACGGTCGACGCTGCGAACTCCAGTGCTCGTAGGAAAAGTCATTAATCGTTTTGATATAGATGGGACTCGATTTCCCCAACTGAAATCCCTGAATTTGCTGGGCATCGTCTAAACCTAACACTCCCAAGCATATCCACCAGTCGGGGAGATTCTGCAAGACTTGGCCTGAGGTGAACTCGCAATAGTAAATATTCGCTTTATGGGATTTGCCATCTAACTCAGCGTTGCTCGAACCTTGATAGGCCTGTAGTGCGAGTCGTTGCCAGCCGAAGTCTTCGGGTTGCTGTCCGTCGCGGAATGACCATGCTCCGGAGTCGTTGTATTGAAATGCTGCGAAGATAACGGTGGGCGAGGTAAATTTCCACTCGATCTGGTCGCCTTCACCACCGTTAAATAAAATTCGCGGAACATGTACGAGTGGTGGTGGCAGCACCAACATTTCATAGTCTCGATTCAGAAATGTGCGAGCACCGATGCGGCTCATTCCCAACTTGATCCGGGGGTTCGCGTGCGGACTAAATTGCTGTTGTATTTCACATATTTTGGTATTGTGATGTTGGAGTGATTTTAGCGTTTTGATTAAGGTCGCTGGGTCATCCGCTGACAGTGAAAAAGGTTGATGTGCGAGTAATGGCAAGACTTCATTTGGTAAACCAGTTGTTCCGTTTAGGTGGAGTTGTGCTCCGAGTTTTTTGATTTGCGGTACGAGTGAGTTGTCTTCGAGCCAATCGGGCCATAAGCGAATCGTTTCAACTTTAGCGTCGACGAAAGCGGCAATCGATTGCGGGTTCGGAATCAAACCTAATTGTCTGGCCTCGGGTAGTAGTTTACGAAATAGCAGCGCTTGTTCAACACTGCGGACGCCCACGATGGTACGTTTAGGGAGACCATATTTAATGACCTCTGCTGCGACTTGTTGGGCGTACGTCGTTCCCTGTTCTTTGAGATCGAGCAACACGTCAATTTTTGTTTTGCATTGCTGCAGCGCTTCTCGTAACTCAGGAATTCGTTCTCCTTGGTATTTTTTGTTAAACCAGGAGCCTGCATCGAATTGCTTTAATTGGGTAAGCGTTTTATCGGAAGCAGTACCTTCTCCGTCAGTGGTGCGGTTGAGTGTTGCATCGTGGAGTAAATAGAGTTTGCCATCACGGGTAGTACGAACATCCATTTCGACCGCGGTCGCTCCGACTTCGATCGCTCGGGCAAATGCAGATAATGTACATTCAGGTCGTTCAGCACTGGCACCTCGATGAGCAATAATTTGTTCAACGTGGCCCGCCGTATTCTCACTGGCCGAAAGTAAACTTTGTGCGGTCAGGTTCAGATGTATCGTAAGTAGACAGATAGCGATGTTTACGATGGTGCATAGTCGATTCATGTTCAATCAGCCTTTTAGATAAATTTAAATAGTGGCGACGAATACTATTGTCTTCCGACGAGTTTATTCTCTAGAGGCAAGTATATCGCGCGGCAGACCTGTACTAAAGAAGCTGACGTATTGATTTTACAGCGCGGATTTTTCACGTATTCTCAAGTGCTAGCGGACACTAAGGCGTGGGCTTACTTAAAGGTGAATACGTCGCCTTGGTCAACATAGGCTGCAACGCTGTCAGTGTTGATTGTCTTGGCTTTGTCAAAACCACGGACCGTTAAGGAGAATTCTCCGGCAACTTGGTGCATTACCAAGCCGGCGTCACACAGTTCACGGAATCCTTCAAGGAATCGCACGGTGATTTCCGGTTCTTCACGACTGCGAAACATGACATGTGTGTCAGGCGTTTGTTCTGCGTATACTGCCAGCATTCGTTGTGATGATTCGAACTCGGTGTTGTTACTTTTTAGTTCGATGATTCCGCGTTCGCGAGTAACCGATAAAATGGCTAATGCTTCGGAACTCAGTTCGTAATCTTCGGCGGAACGGTTGACCAATCGCATGGCAGCTAATTCAGCAAGTGCAGCCAGCGTGGGAACGCTGAAAGTCAGCTCTTTCCAGATGCCAGCTTGACCCGCTGCGCTTGCGAAAAATGGGGGAATAGACACGATTAACTTGACCTTTGTAGAGTTTAGAATATGTGATGCGGTTTAATGTAGTTGATTGCGGATTACTTAAGACATAAATTGCCCCCCGAAAATAGTAACGAACGCGAGCAGCAAGTGTACACACATTAGAAAGGCCCAAGCG
Source organism: Planctomycetaceae bacterium (assembly GCA_018660825.1). Taxonomy (GTDB): domain Bacteria; phylum Planctomycetota; class Planctomycetia; order Pirellulales; family Pirellulaceae; genus UBA721. The sequence continues at coordinate 55,063 of JABJJO010000026.1, forward strand.
AATAATGAAAAAACGATGGCACGCGACCAACTCAGTTTGAGCCAAACTATTGATAATGGAAACAGTACGATTATTAAATATCCACCAAAGCCTTGATATGCCGTCAGGATGTAAATGGCCGCGATTGCCACGCACCGACTAAAGATTTTAACAGCTGAAAGGTGGTTTGGCATGTCGGATCGATTGGACCTGACATTGGCTGCAGTCGGCGACAGTCTTATCTGGCAAAGCAAGGCAATTCCCATAATTGGAATCGCCAGCACAGCGGCTAAGCAGAGGACAACAACGACGATTTCCACCCTATTTAACATACCCTGTAGTGTACCGATGCGTTTGTCTTCAGGCAAACACGAGTGGCTAATCCGCAAGACTGCCATAACCGGAATATCTTACGTACTTCTCGTATATTATTTTCAAGTGACAATGAAATCCTCCAATTTGCCTCTGCTAATAACCTAGATTTCAAGCACTTACAGGTCGCTCAGTCATGTGAGTCCAAGATTCTACCGGAGCATGTTTTAGATATCAGAGGGATAGTTGTGATTCACCCAACAGGAACAACTCGGCTTACTCAACAAGAATCAACGACACCACTACAATCTGGTGTGGCAGTGACCGTTCGGGCGAAATTGGTTAAACCGGAAAAGCTAGTAAAAAAGGGGTCAACCGCCAACATCACGGATGACCCGATTCGTATGTATTTGATGCAAATGGGCGAGATTCCATTATTAAGTCGAGAAGAAGAGTTAGCGGCGGCCAAAAATATCGAGCAATCATGCCGGCGTTATCGCCAGAGTATGTTGGCTACAAATTATATGTTGGAAGCAGCCCTGCAGATGTTCGAACAGATACAGCAAGGAAAACTGCGATTGGATCGTACGATCGAAGTATCTGTTACGGATGCTGCTGGTAAGGAAGCGATATTGAATCGCATGGAACCTAATCTCGTAACTTTGCGCACTCTTCTGAAATCGATCCGCCAGGATTTCAGCATTGCCATTTACCGTAAAAATACACGTCGCATCCAGCAGGCAGCTTGGCGACGGTTAGTGGTGCGGCGAAATAAGGCCGTGCGATTAGTTGAGGAATTGAATTTACGCACCAATAAATTACAACCGGTATTTGAGCAATTGTGTGACATTCAACATCGCATGACAGCGTTACACAATCAGCTGTCATCGATCGATAAACGTAAAAAGAGTGATTCATGGGCCGACCCGGCGGCACTCAAATCGGAGTTGATCTACTTGATGAAGGCGACGGGTGAGAGTCCAGCAACATTGGCCCGACGTATCAGTAAGACCCGTGCACTTTGTGAGAACTATGATGAAGCTCGGCGGCAACTCTCAGCTGGGAATCTGCGGTTAGTTGTGTCTATCGCTAAGAAGTATCGCAACCGCGGATTGAGTTTTTTAGATTTGATTCAAGAAGGAAATACCGGTTTGATGCGTGCGGTTGAAAAGTTCGAATACCGACGTGGATATAAATTCTCAACTTACGCCACCTGGTGGATTCGACAAGCAATTACTCGAGCTGTTGCGGACCAAAGCCGTACGATTCGAGTGCCTGTGCACATGGTGGAGGTGATGACGCGGGTCCGCAACGCTACTCAAAAATTAGTGCAGGAATTTGGGCGGGATCCGTCGGCTGAAGATATTGCCGAGAACAGTGATTTGACGATCGAAGAAGTGTTATGTTTGCAAAAAATGCTCAAGCAACCACTGTCACTGGATCAACCAATGGGTGACAGCGAAAATAATGAGTTTGGCGATTTTATCAAAGACCATCGCTTCTACGATCCGCTGTCAAATGCTAATCAACACGCGCTCAAAACCCATTTGGGTGAAGCGATGGAGATTTTGAGTTGGCGTGAGCGCGAAATCTTGAAATTGCGATTTGGTTTGGTGGATGGGTATTCCTATACATTGGAAGAAGTCGGACGGGTTTTTCAAGTTACTCGCGAACGAATTCGCCAAATCGAATGCAAAGCAATGAATAAGTTGCAGCAACCATTTCGCTCCAAGAAGCTAAAGTCGTTCTTGGATTAGTATACAGTGAGCGCCTTGACGTTTCGGGTGCAGCACCCCCTCAAATTTACCAAGGCATGTGAAAAAATGTGGTTTCGGCATTTGGGGTAATCTGTCAAACGATTCTCTTGTCTCCCGATCTTTGGGAGTGATGTAAAACGGTGATTGTTGAAACATGTTACGATAAATAGACATCGTGTTAATTGGTTGGTGAGTAGTGTGTCGCCGAAATGCATTATGACTAATCGAATATTGAATGCAGGAACCATGTGAGATGACTTCACGAGTAAAAATGATATCCGCGTTGCTCGCTATAGTGCTGTTGGTCGGCTTTATTTCTTTAATTCCTCGCTCCGTGAAGGGGCAAGACGCGATCGAGTTCTTAAATGGCGTGAAGATGCAGGGCATGGTCAAGGAAATTCGCAACGACAAGCGTGAATTTGATTTTGAAGTGGTGATTGGGGGTAAGACTTTTTTGCGGACGTATGCGTTTGACAAAGTGCATACTGTTACGATGAAAAACCAACGACATGTGGTGACTGCAAAGAAAGCCGCGACAAATAGTGGCGTCGCGGGGGCAGCAGATCAGGAATTGGTGCGGTCGCGAGCTGAGGTCCAACAAGCGATTGCGTCAGCGGGCGATAGTTTTCCGGATTGGTGGGAAGAGACGAAGTTGGAATATCCAGCGTCCTTGGATTTAAACTGGCCACTCAAACCGGTAGGGAACTGGAATAGCCAGCGGAACATGGGACAGTTTATTTGGGACGTTGTAAACCCCAACCCCCGTCGGTGGAATGCGGGAATTAAGTTGGTATTCCAACAGTGGCAAGCACAAAAGAGTGATAGTGAAAAAAATCGGCGAAACATGACTACGCTTGGCAGTATGTTTTTTAACTTGAAGCAAGATTATGCTCGAGCTGCGTATTGGTTTGAGCGAGCGGGTATTCAAAAGGGGAGTGGTCAAAGCGTAAAGCTCGCTGAATCTTATTGGCGATTAGGATCGAAACCCATGGCCATCGAAATGGTGACGAATCGTACCTTACCTGTAAGTGTGATTAAATTGCATGGTGATATGGGAAATTATCAGTCGTCAGTTAAACTAGCAAATTCATTCAAAAAAGGTGGAAGTACAAACCCGCTAATTGATATGTTCCTCGGGGATGCCCTTCGCCATAACGGTCAGATTGGCCCAGCGATTGCTGCTTATGAACGCGTGATTAGTAGCACGGCATTCAAGAATGACAATTACGGAAAAAAGGTGAAGGCTCGTGCTCGAGATAGTATCGAAGCGATTCGGTTATTGTCTGCGGCCAACGTGGCCAACGTGCGAGATGGCGCTTACCGCAGCGTTTCCACAGGCTATGTAAGTGCGGTTGAAGTCGAAGTTAAAGTTGCCGGTGGACGATTGACATCCGTCGAAGTGGTCCGACACTCGGAAAAGCAGTTCTATTCTTCGATTGAAGATACGACGGCGCAAATTATGAAGCATCAAAGCGTTCAAGGGATTGATGGCACGACTGGTGCTACGATTACTTCACAAGCGATAATTAACGCGACGGCCAAGGCTTTGGCAAAAGGTGCCAAGTAAACGCTGGTTGCTGCCCGTTGTCACCTATTGCAAAACGGCGGCATTGGATATTATGGCAAAGATATGGCATCGTTAGCATCATTCTATACCGCGGACCGTAAAGGCCTCTCGTTTGAACTGTTTCCACCGAAGACAGAAAAGGGTGATGCTGCGCTGCTCAAGCACGTTGAGCGTTTGTGTGAATTTAAGCCGGACTATGTTACGTGTACTTATGGGGCCGGAGGTTCGACTCAGGGCAAGACACTGGATATTGTTTCAGCGGTGAAACAGCAGTTTAACGTGCCGGTTGCATCGCATTTAACTTGTGTTGCTAGTACTCGCGAGGATTTGCGTCAATATTTGAATGACGTTGAGCGTCGAGATATCGACTTTATTGTTGCGTTAAGGGGAGATCCACCACAAGGTGTCAAGACATTTAAAGCGGTTGAGGGTGGATTGCAATACGCGAACGAACTTGTCGAATTGATTGATGGCGAGTTTCCCAACTTAGGAATTGCCGTTGCTGGATATCCCGAAGTGCATCAAGAAGCGCCATCCGCCGACATCGATCTGGATAACTTGAAACGCAAAGTTGACTGTGGTGCGGATATTGTCATCACCCAGTTGTTTTACCGGACGGAAGATTATTTTGATTTTTGTGATCGCTGTATTATAGCAGGAATCACCGTCCCGATTGTTCCGGGGATTTTACCCGTTATCAATCTTGCGCAAATCCAACGTATTACATCGATGTGCGGGGCGAAATTGCCGCAGGCGTTTGTTAATCGATTAGGTGAGCGTTGTGACGATGAGGAGTGGCAATTCAAGGTCGGCGTTGAGTTTGCGACTGCCCAGGTGAGTGAACTCTTAGCCACTGGCGCTCCTGGCGTTCACTTTTACGTACTCAATAAATCTCAAGTAACGGTTGAAGTTTTAACGCAGGTTGGCTGGAGTTGTCAGTAAAAAAGAATAGGTCTGCGGGCGATGGTCGTCAGCAATTAATCGCCTTGGATTTCAGCTAACAACTGTTCGACATCATCGCTGGCTACGTTCCACATGCGCTGGAGCATTTCACGAGCGTCGACGTAGTCATAGTTTTCGATATCTCCAACAATACCATTGAGTGGCTGCGGTGAATCTAGGCTGTCTTCTACTTGTGTCACAAATTCAGGCATATCTTGGGAAAGCTCACAGGCTTGGTCCATGTGCATTTGACCGCGGGCGAGGGTATTCATTTGGTCGGGAAAAATTGTTTGGTCAATGAGATCGTGCGAGATGAGTTCGACGAGTGCAGTTTCCACTCCGCCCGCATGTTGATCACCTCGTTCGCCAGAGAATTGGACCAACGGTTCGTGTAGCCAACGAAATTTGTTATGTTCACAACCACTGATGCGGATTCCTTCTTGGATTGCATTGCGATGAACAATCGAGCCATGGACGTCGACGACATATAGACCCGAGGGTTGGAGCCAGTTCATTAGCGCGTCGACGTATCCGGCAACGTATTGAATCAGTAAGCCGGGTGTGATGTCGATACTAAGTCCAAAAGGCAGTCCCCAAGTGAGGTGTCCGTATTCCACTGGAGGCGCAATGACTAGTTCAGGAAAGCGTTTTTGGAGTTGGTCTAAGACAGCATAGCTTTGGAGGGTGTCGGTTGCCAAAGGCAAATGGGGACCGTGTTCTTCAACCGCCGTGTCGACGCTAAAGCAGGCGATGCTGTTGGTTGCTGGTGCGGGCCATTCACGTCTGGGTAATTCGATGACAACGAGATCTGTTTCGAGTTGTTGGCGTTGAGTGCTGTCGGCAAGGTAGGGGAAACAGTATTGGATGCGATCGAGTATATCGCCTTTCAGAACGGGATTCATGGCTTCATGGTACAGCGGTGGCAGGACGAGGGGGCCTAGTTCTTCAATGACTGCTGCTGGCGTCCCAATGGAGACGATGGGCAGGACAGGGCACTCATAACGAATACGTTCTTTGAGTTTGGGAAGTGAGTAGCTTGTGAGTAGCGGCCCATCGTTGATTTTTTTAGGGAGGCAGAATGAGCATTTAGTCATGTTAAGTATCAAGTTCGGTTTGGAGTGGATATGCGGCTCGATATGAGGGAATCTTGATTTGTCGAGCCCATCTTCAGGGAATTGGTTTTTGGTGGTAGGATAGCATTTAATCGTTACTAAATTGTGTTCAAAGCATAACACAATCCAAGCGATGGCCGCCACTGACAAGCGGGGTCCTAAAAGAAGATAGTAGTGTTAGACAGTTAAAATAGGAATGTAGTAAACGATGGCTAGTTCGATGTTTAGTTCGATGGAGATGGCTGCTCCGGATGCAATATTAGGTCTTAATGCAGCATTTAATAACGACGAGAATCCACACAAGATCAATCTTGGTGTTGGCGTTTACAAAGACGAAACGGGAATTACTCCGATTCTTGAATGCGTTAAGCAAGCTGAGCGGATGTTAATGGAATCCGAAAACAGTAAGTCCTATCTTGGAATTGATGGTTTACCTGAATATGCCAAGCTTGTCAGGCAGACATTGTTTGGCCGTGATGTTGATGTGTCGCCAATGGTGACTCTGCAGACGCCAGGCGGTACGGGTGCCTTACGCGTAGCGGGCGATTTTTTGAAATCGAAAGTTGGGGCCAGTCGAATTTGGTTGAGCAATCCTACTTGGGCGAATCATGGCGCTGTTTTTTCTGCTGCAGGACTCGTAACGGATAGTTATCGCTATTTGGGTGAATGCGGCAAAGCGTTAGATTTTACGGGCATGATGGAGAGTATCGCAGCGATACCCGCGGGCGACGTTATTTGTTTACATGCGTGTTGTCATAATCCGACGGGCGTGGATCCGACTGTAGAGCAGTGGAGCGAGATCGCCGCAGCGTGTGCGACTGGCGGAGTGTTGCCGCTGATTGATTTTGCTTATCAGGGTTTTGCCAATGGTATTCGAGAGGACGCCGCGGCGTTGCAACCTTTTTTGAGCAGTGGTAATGAGTTCATGGTTTGCAGCAGTTTTTCGAAAAACTTTGGTTTGTATGCGGAACGAGTAGGTGCGTTGACAATTGTCTCCCAAGACAGTGCTACTGCCGCGGTTACTTTGAGTCATGCGAAGAAGGCGGTACGAACGAACTACAGCAATCCACCGAAGCATGGTGGGGCGATTGTAGCGACGGTATTGGGTTCGACCGAGTTGACGGCATTATGGGAATCGGAAGTTGCAGCGATGCGAGATCGGATCAACGGGCTGCGTCAAGAATTTGTAGCGGCGATGGTATCTCGTCAGTGCAGTGTTGACTTCTCATTTATTCAGGATCAACGCGGGATGTTTTCGTTTTCTGGGTTGAATCCGATGCAAGTGGATCAATTACGTAAAGAACATTCGATATATATTGTGGGCAGTGGGCGGATTAATGTAGCGGGATTGAATAGCAGTAATATTCAAGTACTGTGTGACGCAATCCTTGAAGTGTTATAGTTTTTGTTGGAGAGCTTGCCAGTTACAATTGGTTAGCTAAAATCAAAGGATTGATAGGAAGCCAGAGTGGCGGAATTGGCAGACGCGCTGGATTCAAAATCCAGTGGCCGCAAGGTCGTGGGGGTTCGATTCCCCCCTCTGGTACTCACAACGGTTGTTACTCTAGCGAGTTTCAGCCGTTTTTTCGTGCCGGCAAGCGGCGAATTAATTCGTTTGCCTCCGTCCCAGTTAACATCAAAACTGACCCCATTTGGACTTTTCGAGACCTAAATGAGACCTAAAACTACTTCGGTAGTTTCCACATGCCTCTATTATCCACGAAAGTTCGTCATAGCGCAATAGGAGGGAGGGGTTTTTCATTCAACTAAAGAACCTTACTCAACTCCCAAAAATCGCAGGGTGTTGCACACACAACAACGAAGCTCAAAGGGCTGGTTACACGTAAACCACCCTAATGATTAAGATGTAAAGATGGTATCCTGTCCTGCTTAATCAATTTACCTAAGGAATCAGCCACTTGTTTGAACAAACATTTAAAAACATCGACGACATTCTCCATAAAGACGCCGGATGCGGGAGTGAACTGGACTACGTTGAACAATCGTCATGGATCTTGTTCCTAAAATACCTCGCCGACCTTGAGAAAGAACGCGAATCGGCGGCCAGTCTCTCCGGCAAAGGGTATGAGCCTATCTTCCG
>JABJJO010000030.1 GCA_018660825.1 Planctomycetaceae bacterium
CGACACACTAGTACAACAGTTCAAGCGATTGTATCCGAACGATCAACGTAAGTGGTTATTGCAACAATATGCGGCAAACCAGTATCAAAATGCGATGAACAACGCCAAAGCATTGCAATTGATGCGTGAAGCACTAGTCGGTGATGCGATAACGCACAATGCTGCGGGAGTGTTTATCGGACTTAACGGCACGGAATTGCCTCGGTTGCAGGATACGGAACGTGCCTTTAGAGCAGCAATCGGAAAAACTCAAAACGCAACGACGCGGGCTAGATTGTACCGATATCTGGCCTTCAATATTTACACGGGTGAAGCATTTAATAAAAATCGAGCGTTGCAACTCTGTCGGGAATTCTTATCTCGCTACCCCGAAAATAGCAGTGACACTCACGTGATGATTGACTATTTGTTCAAAAACTCTGAAGACGATAATCGTTTTCAGAATGACGTTAAGATGGTGATAGCCGGTCGCAAGAAATTTCTACAGTACGCTAATCTTGTTTCTTACCCAGCAGCATGGGTCAACGCGAATCGCAACAACAAAGATTTTAAAACTCGTGCGCAGATACTCAAGCAAGCATTAGCCGCTGCAGATAATGACCCCTTGCTCAAATTGTGGGCTCAACGAGGGGGTAACAACGCGAAAGGTGCCACTATCCGCTCGCAATTACTGGCGGCACCATATTTCGCAGCGATGAATGAAGTCATGGCGAGGGAATTATTAACATTGCAGACATCTTATTATCGCAGTTATGCGCCAACAGCTAAGCGCTCAGATGGTGTGAAATACTTTGCGCAATGGGCACAAAAGTTTTCCAAAGACGAGGCGATTGCGGTGCAATATATCGCCATGGCAATGGATTATGGAATTCCGGAAGAGTGTAAGTTAGCGTTGCAGCATATGTTGAGATTTAATCCAGCGAAAAATGACGCAGATCTAAATCGACGGATGCTGATTTGTGCTGGTCGCAATGAAGACCTTAATTTGGCGAAGCAAACGTATGCCTGGATTAAACGGGAAGAACAACAGCATGGTGTGAGTTTGACATATTTAGCCACTATGGGCGATGTGTTGACGACATTGAAGTTACCCGACTTGGCGAAAGAACGTTTTCAAACGGGGGCAAGTTCTGCTGTTTTGTCGGCTGACGGTCGTGAATGTGTTCGACGCTTGGTTGCGATCGAACTGGACCGTGTTAAAAAACTTCAACTTCTGCAACAAGCCTATGCCAAGCCATCGGATCAGTTTGGGAGTTTGTGCATGGATATTACAGCCATACATTTGGTCCCAGAAGAAGACAAGACGGTTGACTGGAACGTTGTGTTGACCTTACTCGAGAAGTGTCAGTTGCGAACGTTAGAATCACCATTTCGTGCCACGGGGTTTGACGCCAATACAGTTGTCGGTTACTTGTCGGTGGTGCGTAATGATGAATCGTTAGACGTAGCGCAACGCCAAAAACTACTTCAACGATTTGTCAAACTAAATCAAACGACGGTTTCAGCGGTTGCTCAATTGTTGTTGTTGAATGACCCAGAAGTTGCACAGCCAGACATCATGCCGAGTTTGTTGTTGTTTCAGCGAGCGACATATCAATCGGGTGAAGATTATCGAGGCTTTGATCAGTTAACTCAATTTGCAAAGGCAGCGGCAGCCAATCAGCGACATGTTGTTGCCACTATCCTTGGCACGGGAATCTTGGCCAACTTTTCCGCCGTTGATGAAAATCGTCGCAAGGCCGTCCGTGATCTTGTTAGCCGTAGTTACACTCAAATTGGCGAAGTCGGATTGACGATCGATGAGGATAGCCCGATTGCCCCGCTGCTACAAGCCGCTCTGTATTTGAGACTCGGCGATCAAGACCTAGCCTTTGAAATGTATAACGAAAACAAATCATTATTCAATGAGCATCGGGCATTGATGCCTGTCGATTTGGTTGAGTTTGTTGTGACGCGTTTGATTGCCGCGGGGGGTGATGAGAATTTTAACTACGTGGAAGATCTTCTTAGGACTTGGATTGTTAAAAATAGCGAATCCGATCAAGTTGGCATTGATGCCAAAGCGACCATGCAATTGTTGTTGGCGCGCAATTACTTCAAAGCGCGACGATTTGACATCGCTCGCAGTGAATTTACGACAGTGGTAAATCGGTATCCAGATACGTTGCAATCAGTGGACGCTCAATTTGGCATCGGCGAGTCGTTTATGGAACAGCGAGTGTTCGATCAAGCACAATTGGTTTTCGATAAATTAAGTAATAACGCTGAAACTTTGATTGTGGTGCGAGCGGAATTTTTGCGAGGAGTGTTGTCGTTCCGCCGCGGTGACCGTGATGAAGCACGTGATATTTTCCGGAGTGTATTGGAACGAGTTCCTGACGTTGAACTCGCAAATCAAACGCTCTTCAACTTGGCTGAGATCTATCGCGTCGAAGAACGTTATATGGACCAACTTAACTTATTGCGTACTATTGGACGGTTAGGCCGCAATAGTAAGAATCGACACAATCCAGGTTCTCCTTTGTCTATCGTCGTGCACGATAGTGACCTAGGTATTAGCCGCGGACATAATCGCATCCCTGTGATGGTTTCCACGAGCGGCGGGGATCAAGAATTAGTGTATTTGATTTCATCGGGTGCTGGTAAAGGCCTGTTCCGCGGCGATTTGGAAACACAGCTTGGTGAACCGACTCCGGGAGATGGGACTCTACATCTGGTAGGAACGGACATTATTAAATGTGACTATCCCGAAGAATTTCGCCAGGAGTTCAAAAGCGTTCCGCTGTCGGATGTGGATATCCGGATTGCTGCAAATGCCAAGTTTGAGATTGCCAGTAGTATCGATGCGGACCAAGAAGATGTGAGTTTTAGCGATACGCTTATTCAAGAACAAATCGGTCAGCAGGATGAGCGGTTGAGTCAATCTCGCAGCGTGAATCAAGTCAAACCGGGCAATCCACTATACATCTATGTCGAAGATCCCGATCAAGATCGCTCCCAAGAATTAGATAATCTTGTAGTGAAACTGGTTACCGACAGTGGTGACGAGGTCCAAGTCGAACTGATGGAAACAGGGCCACACACGGGGATTTTCGAAGGATCTCTGAAAACTGCTGAATTGCCTGCGGGTGCCTTGGCTACAGACTCGGCTATCGACCATAGTCCATTAATGGCAATTGACAACTCAACGGATACATTTTGGTTGAGTCAGCCCGACGGTGCCACTCCGAAGAATCTTACGGTCGACATGAAAGATCTGTATGAAATATCACGAGTCAATATTGCCACGCCAGACGCCGAATCGAATCGCCCCCTTCGCCTCGATGTCTTGGGCAGTTACGACGGTGAATTTTGGTTTAGGATGTCCAGTTTTCCGCGCCGCATTGAAGTGCAACAACCCCAGTCGGAAAAACGACAAACAGTCTCTGGTGTCCAACAGACCGTGATCATGGGTAACCACCAGTCGTATCGTAATTGGAATCAAGTTAACGCATTGATCAATAATGACAGTTTGACTTGGACTGAGGTGCAAGGTTCGCTGTTGCATCAAGAAGAGATTCCAGAAGGTGAATCTGCAAATGCTCGATCCGTGGTGTGGTCAGGGTTGTTTAACATGGAATTGAGCGGGGCTGTTCGCTTTCGCGTACGAGGCAATACTACTGGATTAGTGGTCAACGGTATTTTGGAAATGCCTTTGGCCGGTGGGATGCAAACGGTAGACGTGTGGCTGGAAAAAGGAACACACACGTTGCTGGCATTTAGTGCATTTGGCAATCAGGCCCAAGGTGGGGCGTTGGAACATGCAATCGCTAGTGTGGATTCACAGCAAGTGTTCGTGCAGCCGATGCGGTCAGAGCAGTTTGTTGTAGCGCCACCGCAGGTCGCCGTTGAGGTGTTGACGGCGCCGAAAGTGACGAGTCGAGTGAATGTCGATGGGGTCGAGTTACAAAAGATGACCGAAACGTTTGCCGTGGAAGAAAAGGGCGAATTCAAGGTAACCAAAAACTGGAGTGCCGTTGAAGATGGGCTCACTTTGCAACTCGCAAATACAGCGCCTGGCATGTATGAACTGTGGCTTGATTATTCCAATGCTGGCGGCGCGAACTCAGTCGTTATTAAACTCGACCAGCAGTCGGTTGAACATTCGTTGGTAAACACGGGCTCGTGGGACACTTATCAATCCGTATTTGCAGGACACGTGCTGCTAGAAGCAACCAGTAAGAATGCACTGCAATTCAATCCGGTAAATGCCTCGGCTAATTTGATGGAACTCAAAGGCGTTGAGCTGCGTCCTATTTCTCGCGATGCACTTGTGCAACACGACAATACTTGGGAATTTCGTTTTCCCGAGTATGAAGTCCGCTATACAAAAGTTGTCATTCATGAATATAGCGGCGATTCGGTTGCTATTAATCAGATTGAAATAGGCAATGTTCAAACTAATAGCGTGCAGATTCCGACTGAGGATGACCTGCTGGCGCTAGCTAACAACGAAATCTTGGAAATTGCTGCTGGCGACCACGTAGTAGCAACATACACGGATGAGAACACGCAAAATGAATATGATACTAGTCAGCTTTTAACGCGAGAGTTAACAGCAACTTATAACAATGCTGTGATCAATGCGATCGCGTACAACCTTAGGCGTGCCGGTGGTGGCGGAGTGTCAACTGAGCGTAAAGAACTGATGCGAGTCGACCCAGGTGAGCGCATTGTGGTTGAAGTCATTGATTACGATGAGGATCGGTCGAACGAAATCGATACCATTTCAGTCGAGGTTACCGTAAATGGTAGTGAGCCCCTCGTGCTTGAAGCAACGGAAACGGATAAGAACACAGGAGTGTTCACTCGTGAGATTGACACAGCGGCGGAAGTTACAGAAGGTGCTTTAGTAGTAGCCGTAGGCGACATTGTCGAACTGAAATATTTGGATCGCCAGAATACTTTTCCCGGTCATACCGTTCCCCGCATCCGCCGTGTATTTGTCAATGAACCGACAGATGCCGTAGTACGAATTATTCCTTCGCTAGCACATCGTATCGAAGGGGCAGTGTTACCTCGGGCGGAATATATATCTGAAAAACTTAGTGAACTCAATGCCTCCGATCCTGCCAATGTGGATAATGTTATCGGCACTGCTGAAACTGTTGATGCTACTGAAACCCGTCAGCTAGAAACTGCGGCCGTGGCGTTTGCAGTTCCTTTGCTCGTCGAAGTTTTTGATCCAGACCGTGCCAAGGACTCGGGCAGCGTGGTGAATGTCGTTTTGGGAACAACGGGTGGATCAGCGGTTGTTGTTGAATGCGTTATTAGCAACGCACATTCCGATTTGCCGCGTAGTGCCACCGATAATGAAGCATTATTGGCGGGGCGTTTTGTTGGGCAAGTTATCATGCAGCTCGGCAGCAAAGATACTCCCTCGGTCATCCCGCTCACCGCCGAAATGCCACGTGGATTAATTGGGCGGGTTCATGATGGCAAAGAGGAACAAGAGTTGTTGCCAGGATTGGTGGCAATGGTTTTAAACGTTACCGGCACCGATACAATCAATTTGCGATATAAGGACGCAATTACCCCGGCCGACGAAGAAACGGTTCGCTCACACACTGCGCGGCTGGTAGTCACTGGAGAACTGACAGTGACTGATCGAGAATACGAAGAATCTGTTGAACAGCTACATGTTGGTGAGAAAATATTTTTACGTGTGTTTGATGCGGATCAAGATGTGAGTGATGCACGTGACTCCGTGGAAATCACGCTAACAACAAAGATTGGTGAACAGGAAACAATTAAGTTGATTGAAACGACTGTGCACAGCGGTGATTTTACCGGTGCTTTTACATTAGTGGCGAATGAGAACCCGGTGGCCAACAATTTGAAAACGGACGATCCCATTATTGAAACTAATTTTGGGGATGTGATTAGTGTTACCTACAACGATCAACGATCTGCCGACTCTGCTGATCCGCTGGCACTTACTACAGAAATTCCAGTGGTGGTTGGCACCAACGGTTTAGTCGCCGCATTTTCCAAGGCATTTAATGATGAAGAATTGGCTGTTGAAACCAAGTTCCGTATCGCCGAAAGTTATTTTGAGTTGTTCAAAAGCCATAAAGAAATTGGCCGCGATGAGGAACAATTGGTAGATCTGGAATCCGGTCGACGGATATTACAGGAAGTGATGGAGGATTATCCCGATCCTAAATACGTTCCGAGGATAAGCTACCTACTAGGACAGTTTTCTCAAGAATTAGGGCAATGGAGTCAAGCCATTGCTTCGTACGAAGTGATACTTCAACAATACGCTGATCATACGCTCGCTCCGGACGCGCAATTCAAAATGGCTCAATGCTTTGAAGAATCAGGGGATTTCGATGAAGCCCTGGAAGCGTATGTCACATTGGCAGCAACGTTTCCTAAGAGCCCTTTGATTGCTAGCGTGATGATTCGCATTTCGGATCATTTCTACAAAGCCGAAAACTACGTGATTGCCGCTCAAGTTGGTGAAAAGTTTTTGGAAAAATTTGAAGCGCACGAGCATGCCCAACGAATGGCTTTTCGTGTTGGTCAAGCCTATTACAAAAACGAAGAGTTTGTACGAGCTGCTGAGTCGTTCGACAATTTCACGAAGCTGTTTCCGGATGATTCTTTAGGCGCCGATGGCTTGTTCTGGAGTGGTGAAAGTTATCGTATGGCTAAAAATAATCAATTTGCTTTTCGGCGTTACAACCGCTGCCGCTGGGATTTCCCTGCGAGTGAAGCTGCGAAGTTTGCTAGAGGCCGTTTAGCGCTACCGGAGATGCTAAACCAGTTTGAAGCGGAAGCGAACAGCATTGACAATGACAACTAAGAAATAACCCTCGAATTGAAACTGCAGAAAGTACGAGAATATGATTCGTCGACTGAATCGACTAAACCAGTTTGCACTTATAGGTAACACTGCCCTAATTTTAAGCTTAGCCATCTTGTTGTGTGTGATGCAGGCGAAGCCAGCAGTGGCTCAAGATGATATTCTCGGTGATATCAAGTCGGAGTCAACTCAGCAAAACACTACGAATGGTTCCGGCGCAGAACAATCAGTGGCAGATGCTGCCACGACGGTTGTGGATGACGAAGCTGCAGATAACTCTGCGGATAACTCTGCGGATAATGGTGGTAGTGAATCAACAAGTAGCGACGCTGGTGATACCGAGAATTCAGATGAAGAGGCTGGGAATACCATAGATGAGATAACTGGAACCGTGAGTGGTGCGACGTGGGCTAAATTTAAGGACTCGGGGGCCTTAGGGTTGTTACTCAACGGTGGTCTGTTCATGTGGCCCATTTTGATTATGGGAATCTTGGCGGTAGGTGTCATCATTGAACGATACCGCAGTCTCAAAATGCTCAACGTTGACGACGATGAAGTGCGAGCCCAAGTGCAGCAGTTACTGTTTGATGACAATGTTTCCGAGGCGTTGGAGTTATGCGACCAGCAGTCCGGTCCAGTGCCTGCAGTTTTGTCAGCGGGATTGAGGAAGTATTATGTCTTGCGAAAATTGAATTACGATGTTGCTAGAACGGAAGAACAAGTTGTCAAAGCGATGGATGACTACAGCGTTCATATCGTCGCCGGTTTAGAACGACACTTGCCCGTGCTGGCAACCGTGTCCAGCGCTGCTCCGATGCTAGGGTTCCTGGGAACAGTCCAGGGGATGATTGTTGCTTTTCAAAATATCGTGGATCAAATGGGCGAAACAAATATCGTCGAAGCTGCTGCGGCGGGGATTCAAGTGTCGTTGTTAACAACATGTTTCGGGTTGATAGTGGGAATTCCAGCGTTTGTCGGATTTAACTATTTCACAAGCGTCATCAATCAATTTGTGTTGCAAGTTGAACAATCGGCTACTGAACTTATTGAGAATGTGACAATCCAACTGGCTGCTGCCGGACTCGAGGATGAAGCGGCGGAGGGGGGAAGTGAATCGTGAGGAAAAAACGATTACGATTGAGCCCGATGGTTGAACCGCCAGCGAGTGCGACAGGAGATATCGCTTTTAATCTGATTGTTTTCTTTTTAGTTTGTGCATCAGTGCAACCGGATAGTGGGCGCGAGCAGTCGTTGCCACGCAGTGACCAAGATTCCGAAGAGCAGACAGAAAACATCCAAGTACAGTTGACGCGCAATGCAGTCATGCTCAATGGAGCTATCCTCAGACAAGATGATTTTGCAATCGCCTTAAACCGATCGTTAAAAGGAAAAGTACGCCCAGAAGATCGCGTGGTAATTGTGCAGAGTAAACCGGACACGCCGTATAGTCATTGGGTCATTGTTACAGAGATGATTGATCAAGCAGGTGGAATCGTCACCATTCAAACAGAAGAGGTGCAACAAATGGTTGTGCCAAATTCGTAACTTGGGAGGAGTGTTGCTATGAAGATAAGTCGCCGCGCTTCCAAAGCGGATGTACCCAGTATGGCTATGGGTGATATTGCCTTCAACCTGTTGATCTTTTTTGTAATCTTAGCACGAGCAGAGGATGACAGTCATTTGCACTGGCAACCTGCCTCGGCCGTTGAAATTACGGCCTCTGGCGCTGCCAAAGTGTCAGTGTTGATTGACAGTGATAACAAATACTATGTGAACGGACAACAAGTTGGTGAAACACAAATTGCTGGCGAAGTAGAATCACTGTTAGGCAATGCCGCTGCCGGCGACCGTCGAGTGTTTTTTAAAGTTCATAAAGATGCGCAGGCTATGTATTTTGAACCGGCGATAGCGGCGATTAGTGAAGTTGGTGGGGATCTTATCCATGTGTTGGAGCAAAAAAAGGAATAGGCCATGAATAGTTCTGAGCAGAATAGAACACAAACCCAAGACAAAGGTAGCGGCGGAATTACAGGTGATATTCGTAGTGTCAAAAACAATGGCGCCGCATCGCTTACCGAATTGCGAGAATTTATAGGCAGTTTAAAGGGTCGGAAACCTCAAGAAGCAATAGAGATTGCCTCGAGCAACGGGTTAATTCGCGGGCTGATGATCTCCACAATCGGTTTTTTAGTGGTGCTATTTGTGTTCACTGTGATCCCTTTTTTCCTACACGAGGATGAAGTGGTGACACAACAAGGAATCACACCAACGTCAGAAAATGCCCTCGAGACACAAGAATCAAACTCTACTGCAGATGCTGGCACTCAAGGAGGATCAGATTCTTTACAAACTCCAACAGCTCAGGGTGAAGAACTGTTGGACAAGCTTCAAATCGGTGAAACGAAAACGGCGGACCCTGATGCGAACCCGCTTGATAGTCAATTCAATGACTTGTTAGACGGAATTGAATAGAGTCTGAGTTTAATAGGTGGAACTATTTTGTTGGAAACATGGCGCAACATTAATCGACGAACGCGTTGGACAGCTGTCGCAGTGACTTTTGTTTGGTTTGCTACCGTATTTGACTGGGTGTGGGGTGGATTAATACCGGATCCTACGTTGCTTTTCGCAACCGCTGCTACGGCGATGGCAATCCGTATGCGGGTTGAATATCGTCGCCGCCATGAAAACATCATCCGCTTTTGGTTTGCCTTCACTGTTTCTATACCGGTATTTTGGCAGGCAGGGATCTATTTTTCTGATTGGCTGGAGTTTGATGAATTGCGAGGCTATATCGCCCGCGGCGGACTCGCAACCTTTTTCATAACGGGTTTGATTTGGGTCGTCTGGGGCGTCGAGCGAATATCGCAGCGTCTCGAAGCAGAACGTCGCCACGCGTTTAATCTGCAAGCCACACTGCGGCACGAATCACCTGTGAAAACGAAAGATAAAAAATCGCAGGCTAAGATTTGGAATCCACTCGACCCGCAAGCATGGTACTACGGTCAGAAAGCTCCACGGCTGAATCAATCGCTGAGCAGTTTTGTCAGTTATTGCGTTACGTTCTTTTTGGTGTGCATTATTCTGAGCCAGTTTCGTGGTTGTACGCAATATTACGATTTACCAGCCGGTGGTGGAGTTACGGAAACCGTTCAACGGGTCGTTAAGGTTCAGAAGATTATCCGCAAGAAGTTTATTCTAAACCCCTATAGCGCCATCTATTACAATGCCCCGGAGATTGATGAAGTTAAATTGGAGCTCAGCGAAGTTACTGCACATCAATACAATATTGGCGATGGGGAAGGGGAAGGCGCCGGATTTGCCGGAGGAACCAATAAAGGCTCGGTCGGATTTTTTCGGCTTGAGTATGCCGGTGGTGATTGGAACCAAGATTTCGGGATTGGTGGTGACATGAATATGTTAATTAAATACACCGAGTTGACCGGACAGAATGTGGCTAAACAATCCAAGGCAGTGACGCCGAGTCAACTGAAAGCGTTTGATAAGGTGCGTTGCCCACCACTACTTTATATAACAGGCCAAAAGAATATTTCCCTAGGAAACAATGACATCAAGATTCTCAGAGAGTACATTTTCGACAAGCACGGCATGATTTTTGGAGATAATGGTGGCAGCCGGCACTTTCATAATCAGTTTCTAGCGATGATGCAACGAATTGCGGGTGATGTGAAACCAGTACGTATCCCAGCCGACGATGACATTCATATGAAACCGTATCAAATTCCGAAAGTACCGATCGTGGCGCCACATGGTGGTGTTGAATCTTTGGGTTGGTTTAAAGATGGTCGCTGGATATGCTATTACCACCCAGGTGATATTGGTGATGCTTGGGCAAATGGACATGCGGGTGTGTCTGCTGAAATATGGAATAGCAGTTACCGTTTGGGCGCGAATATTATTAATTATGCACATGTGGGACATTCGCGTTGGCGAATTGCTCAACAAAAATCGAATGGAGAAGACTAATGATATACAGAAAGAAATGGTTACTGATTTCGATGTTGGCAATGGTGCTCGTCCTAACGATGGAATTTCAAGTACTGTACGCACAGACAAAGTTGACTGAAATGTCCCTCGATCGCTGGGCGAAAATGCGCGAAGTTGAGCGTTATCAGATGAACATTGCGGAGAAATACTATAAGGATAAAAAATTTGATGTGGCGATGAGTGAATTTGAAAAATACTTGTCGTTGTATGAAGCAAGTGATGCTGCCTCGTTTGCTCAACTAAAGTGGAGCCTTTGTCTTAATCAACTCCGTAAACAGAACACTGCAATTAAGGAAGGATTTCAATCGGTTATCGATTATTGGCCAGAATCAGCGGACGCTGCCAAAGCCTCGTATCTCATTGGAAAAACGTATGTCGCGATCGGACGCGTTCCAGATGGAAAGAAAGCATATCAGAATACGATTATAGATTATCCCAAAGATGCAGTGGCCGTCTATTCGTTAGCTGGATTAGCAGAGATTGCGATTCGAGAAAAAGATGAAGCGAGTTTGGTGAAAATTTGGAAACAGATGACATTCGATATCCCCCGCACACCGCTGATTCGAAGCACATGCGCCACAGCTGCGAATTCGCTTGCTGTGTATTACTTTAACAAGGGTGTCTTTGCGAGCGGGCTTAAGAGTCTGCAAACCAACTATAAAGATGATCAACTTTCTTATTATGTCTATTATTATAGCCGCACTCCAATTGGTAGCTTGGTTGGCACAGATGAGACTCAAAGTATGGGGTATAAGGTTGCTGATCAAGCCGTAGGATTTCTGCGCGAAAATATTGAAAAAGATGTGTCGACCGAACCTTTGAAGGCCAAGGCGATCGGACAGTGGAGTCAAATGATCGAATTGCAGAAATATTCCCGCCGCGATAAAGAAATTCTAGCTGCATACCGCTCGATGTTGGGAGTATTTGGAAACCGAGATGATTTGTTGTCGAGCATTGCAGATTATCATGTGACCCAAAAGCGATTTGAGCAGTCGCGGACGATCTATCGTCAATTCAAGGATAAAGTTGCCGGGTTGTCTAAGGTCGCTCAGAGTTTTCGCTCAGAATTGAAACCGGATGAAGCAGTTGTTGTGTATAAGCAGTTAGCTGGAATCGATGCGGAAAACGGTGCAACTTGGAGAGGTGCAGAAGCAGCAACATATCGACAGTTTCAAAAGTATCCTCAGGCTATTCAAGGTTATCAAGCTTTAGTGAAGACCGACGTCACCAATTTCCAGCAATGGATATGGGCGTTAGCAACCACTCAGCACGAGGCGAATCAATTCAAGGAAGCTATTGGTACCTATCGACAATGCGAGAACTTTCCGGAAAATTATAAACAAATGGCCGCCTGTCACCGAGCGTTGAAACAACACAAAGAAGCCTTGATTCTATATGGTCAGATCGTAAATGGCCACGAAGGTTTAGCTCCCTGGGCTCAGTTGCAAATCGCGTACACTTATGAGGCAATGACATCTCGTGAATTGGCGATCAAGGCGTTTCAGTCGTGTTGCAAGAAGTATCCCAAGGCGTCCTATGCGAGTACTGCACACGCTCATCTGCAAAACAAATATAAAATATCGGTCACGCTTGGTGGTGCCACGGATGAATAGCTCAAGCTGTGTTGTCTTTTCACGAGTGGGGGCTAAATTTGCCCCACGGATGACTATGATCGCAAGTGGGCTAGGACCAGTGCCATGTCGGCCGGTGTGATACCGCTGATACGGGAAGCTTGAGCGATGCTTACGGGGCGGATTTTCACTAACTTCTGACGAGCTTCGGTACGTAAATGGCCGATACCATCGTAATCAAAATCGTCGGGTATCTTTTTGTCTTGCAGTCGCTGTTGCCGGTCAATTTCAAGTTGTTGCCGAGCGATATATCCCGAGTACTTCACGTCATAAACGACCTGCTGTACAACGGCGTCAGACATCTCAGACAATTCTGGTAAGTGCTCCAAAATTTCTTCCCATTGTGTCTCGGGACGTTTCAGGTACTTACTCAATGTCCCTTGACCTAGCGATTTTGTATCTAATGCTGCCCGCGCTGATTTAATGTGATCTTCTTTTTGTCGCAATTGATCCAAACGCTGTTGGCTAACGAGACCTTTTTCAAATCCTAATGGAGTTAAACGGCGGTCAGCATTGTCTTGTCGTAGCAGCAACCGATATTCTGCTCGGGAAGTGAACATGCGATACGGTTCGTCCACACCGCATGTTACTAAATCATCAATTAACACGCCAATGTAAGCTTGGTCGCGACCGATGATTAACGGCAGTTCGTTGTTCTCAGCCAGCGCCGCGTTAGCACCGGCAATCAGACCCTGAGCTCCCGCTTCTTCATACCCAGTTGTGCCATTGATTTGACCAGCAAAATACAATCCATCAATAAATTTGGTTTCCAATGTTGGACGCAGTTGATCTGGCGGGGCGAAGTCATATTCGACGGCATAGCCATAACGCATAATTTGAGCGTTTTCGAGTCCGGGGATCAGCTGAAACATGGCATCCTGCACGTCTCGAGGCAAGCTAGTCGAAATCCCGTTTACGTATATCTCTTCGGTTTCGTAACCTTCGGGCTCGAGAAACAGTTGGTGGCTTGATTTGTCAGCAAAGCGAACGACTTTATCTTCTATAGATGGGCAATATCGGGGGCCGCCCGAATCGATTTGGCCGTTGTACATAGGTGCTCGATCTAGGTTCGCTTTGATAAGATCATGCACTGCTTCATTTGTATGCGCAATCCAACAGGGTAGTTGTTCTTGCGTTAGTTGTTTCGTTAGAAATGAAAACGGCTGGGGATCGTCATCACCAGGTTGAATCTCGGTTTGGGAAAAGTCGACGGTGCGGGCATTGATTCGAGGGGGCGTGCCTGTTTTGAATCGTGCGAGTCGAAATCCTGCTTCGTTCAAAGCACTGCTGATTCCGCTGCTTGTTCCTTCACCCGCGCGGCCACCCGCCGTTTGGGATTCACCGGTGTGCATCAAGGCGGAGAGAAAGGTGCCGGTCGTCAAAATTAGGCGAGGAGCATAATAGACAGCATCGCCAGTTACGCGGACACCTCGCACAACCACTCGCTCACCAACCTTTTCAGTGAGAATATCCTCGACCATTTCTTGTCGCAGTGTCAGTCCAGCTTGTTGCTCAATGAGTTGCTTGATTTCTTGCTGATACAATTTCTTGTCAGCCTGCGCACGCGGGCTATGCATCGCGGGGCCTTTACGGCGATTGAGCATGCGAAACTGTAATGCGGTTTTATCGATGGCCAATCCCATGAGGCCGCCGAGGGCATCGATTTCGCGTACGATTTGCCCTTTACCAACACCGCCGATGGCAGGGTTACAGCTCATTTGTCCAACGGTATCGAGATTGGTAGTAAGCAGCGCGACCTGAGCGCCGGCTCGTGCTGCCGCTGCCGCTGCTTCTGTGCCGGCGTGGCCCGCGCCAACTACAATCACGTCGTATTGGTAAGTAGATGAACTCATAGCAATATTATGAAGCGCACATCCTGTTTTGGGTATGCCATCTCAGGCCTCACGGCTCTCGGGGAGATGAACCGCGACACATATTCCTGTAGGATTGGCATGGTCATCGGTGAGGTTCTCTATTTCAATGGAACCATGATGGATTTGTGTGATTCGCCAAGCCTTGGATAGTCCAAAACCTAGACCACGTCCGGCTTCACGACCAGAGAAAAATGGATCAAAGACTACCGGTAGAATGTCGGTGGCAATGCCGGGCCCATTGTCAGCGATTTCGATACGTACTTGGCCGAGTTGTGTTGTCCAGGCAATTGTGATGTTTCCCGATTCCATAGCATCGACACAGTTCTGTAGTAGGGCCTTGAACATTTCAAATAGACCATTGGTGTCACCAATTACATGGATGTCCGAGTCACCTATTAATTCGGACTGGATGCCATGGGCTTCCAACTGAATTGCCATTTCTTCAAGACTGCGCTGGAGAATTTCCTGTAGGTTTTGACGTTCGAGTTTCATTGTCGGCGGGTGGGCGAATAACATCAGATCCGCAATCATGGCATTGGCGCGAAAAGCTTGAGCGACGATTGTACCGAGTGATCGTTGTCTGTCCGCATCGGTCTCATCGTACAGCAATGCTTGTCCACGTGTCGAAATATTCGCTAACGGGTTGTTGATTTCGTGACTGGCGCCATAGGCGAAGTTTTTGATGGCGAGCATCTTTTGGGTGTGTAGTTGTTGTTGGAAGGAATGTTCCATCGTGTCCCACCGCAAGACTTTTTGCAGATCTGAAAAACCCAACCTGAGTCCATCTTGTTCAGTTGGCGGTGCCGCGAGTTGAGTCAGTGCATCGTGGATTTCAGCGTCGACGGTTGCAGACAGTTCGCCAAAATCGCAAGCGACTAATTCAGCTACGAGATCATGATCGGCATTGCGACTGTTCGTAACAAGGGTAGTGATTAAAGTAATACTGTCTGCAGGGTCTGGCGGTTGGAGTTCACCGGCAAGATCTGGGTCGAGATCGGCAACGTACGTTTGCCCCGCGTCGTTCATCCATTCAACGAGCTCAGATACATCGCTAGGATGTTGCCCGCGGGCTGCGGCTAAGGCATATACCCAAGTGGTAAAGAACGGATCGTCGGCGAAAAGTTTCAGCAGTTGTGCCGTGCGTTCTTGTGGGTTTAATTTAATAACGCCTGTTATATATCGGTTAAGCGTCTTGGCAACTTGTGGCAGAGCCAGGCGTCGATGTTGGATCGCGATCGTGGGCCAAGTTTGCATAGTATGAATTAGGGAGAAGAATAAAAAAACGCGCATCGTAGGTTAACGATGCGCGTTTAGCTTAAGTTGATGTACGACCTTTAAAGTTAAAACAAGGTTTCAACTAGCTGGTCTGCGCACGTTCCATTTCCAACAGATCACACGCTCGGTCAAGCAAACGATCTACGGTGAATGGTTTGTGCATGAAGTCATCTGCACCGGCGGCGGTTAGTTCAGCAATTTTATCTTGCTCGACCATCCCCGAAATACAGATGATTTTTACGGATTCAAGGGAGTCATCGCTGCGTACTCGAACACAAACTTCTTTACCGTTGATATCTGGAAGCATGACATCTAACACGACAAGGTCGGGTCGAAATTCACGAACAGCCATGCCTGCGTCAAATCCGTTGTTGGCGGTTTTTACATCGAAACGGCCGTCGCGTTCGAAAACATCGACAAGCAGTTCTACCAATTCTAGATCGTCATCGACGACAAGCACTTTGCGATTACCACTTTCAAAGGCGTCGGTTGGGATCCCATTTTCTTTCATGAAGGAAAATAGCATTTCGCGCGGGATACGGCGGAATCGACTACCGGGAACTCGAAATCCGTTAAGTGACCCGTTGTCAAAACAACGAATGATGGTTTGTTGACTGACTTTGCAAATCTTTGCAGCTTCACCTGTTGTGAACACTGTTTTTGATGTGAGTGACACGTACCGTCCCTCCTGAACGAAATTTATGCTGTTGTAATGTTTGTTATGCTAGTTACGTGGTTAGTCTTACCTGTCTAGGTCGACTAATCTACGGTTTCACCGCATTTCATTGACATCACCTGGTTTTCCAAAGTCATCGAAAGTTACCAAGCCTGCCAACTTGGAAGGATTTTGCCAAGTTTGACAATCTACGTCAATAGTAATTGGGGTAAAAATTGGCACCGCTGGCCAGAAATAGATTGGTCTATCAACTGCGGTGAACTATTGAGCCAAGCCGCGGCGCGATAGTTCGGCGAGGACCCCTTGGACGATCGCGTCAATGTTGTTACTGGCGATCGGCGCAACGCTGCTGGTTTGTGGGTCGACGTTAACTGCTTGTGTGAATCCTTCCTCGTGTAGCAACGTAGACAAGTCGCGGCTGAGTTCCTGTAATTTGGCAGTCAGTACTGGGCCTTGAGGTTGTCGTCCGGTACCGGTGTCAAAACCCCGTAGCTTAATTGCTTCGCGGAACCCCTCAGGGAATTCGCTGTTGAGAATCATCGCGTCAAACAACCGCAGTAAACGAAATTGTAGATCACGAGCTAGATCCCATTCGCCGGTAGATGCGAGCTGATAAATTTTGCTCGTCAATTCAGGCACGACTCCACTCGATGCGTTCGTTCCACCATCGGCCCCAGCCCACATCATGGGTACTAAAATTGGGTCCCAGCCAGTCAGGAAGGAAAATTCGGGACGGTTTGGACGAATACGGGATATCAAACGCATCATTTGTGGGAGGTCGCCCGATGAATCTTTAATACCGATGACGCGCTCACAATCATCCGCTAACCGGGCCACTGTATCGACGTCGATCGGTGACGCGAATATCGGGATGTTGTATAATGTCACATCGATTGGAGAATTATCAGCGATCTCTTTGAAGTATGTATACACCGCTTCAGATCCAATCTGATAGTAGAACGGTGCTACGATGGCAACCGCCGTAGCCCCTAATTCATAATAACGCTCGCATGCGCGAATCGTCTCACGTGAATTTGCTTCAGCAGCTCCCGCCAAAATCGGTACGCGTCCGTTTACCTGATCTGCGATAATTTCGATCGTCCGTTCCCGCTCTGCGGCAGTAAAACGTGTGAATTCCCCTGTCGATCCGTTTGGATAGAGTCCGTGCACACCGTTGTCGATCAACCAATCGACGTAACGCCGTGTTTCGCGTTCGTTAATATTACCTTGGGCATCAAGGCATACAATGTTGGGAGTGAAAATTCCAGCGAGTTTAGCTTGTCTCATTGTCTTGGGTCTACTATGTAAGTTGAGAATGTGTTGTGAGTATTTGTGATGGTCTGCTAATAGGTAGCTGTTTCTTAACCCGTGAAGCTTACCTAATCAAAAAACTTTATCATTCGACAAAGAACTATAGACCTTGTGCAATACAGAGCACCAAAAAACGAATAAAACCTCCATTTGAACCGATACTTAAAACAGATAGAGCACTCGTTTTTAGGGTTGTGACGGTTATAGTAGAGCCTTAACATCACCACGAGGAATCACAGTTCGCCGTCACCGTTAGTCTTCGCAAAAATGCATAAGCATTAATTAACCAAAAGTGATATGAGCAACGAATTGGAAAAGACGGACCTAATTCACCGCATCCCGGTGTGGATACGGATTTGCGCTGTGCTCGCATATTTCCTAGTGTTTTCACTTGCCGAATCGCACACGACCAAATTATTACCAGAGTCGGCGGCGGTCGATAGCTCCACAGACGAGGGTGGGCAACCTGTGGCGGCACATCACGTTCCGTGGGTACGGTTGATTGTGCCAGATCTTATGATTGCCGAATGGTTTGAATCTGATAGCAATCGGATTGGCATCTTAGACCGAATTCCGATCTTAGCTGGAACCGTGTTATTACTCGGAGCCGTCTTGCTGATCGGCCACAGTCTTTTACGACTGTTGAGGATTGTACCAACGAACACTCTCGAGTCGTCCGTTTATTGTTTTGCGTTGGGTATGTCCGCCGTGTCGTTATACGTGTTATTGATCGGCTTGGCAGGAGGCCTGCGAGTTAAAACATTGTATATCGTGCCCGTCGTGCTGGCGTTGGTTTATGAGGTATACCACTGTCGAACACAGATGTCTGTGCGGGCGACGGCACAGCAATTCGTTGCTCGTCTTAAGCCACCGCGACAAGCATGGTTAATCCTCTTTCCGTTTAGTTTGATCGTGGCCGGAGCAATTCTGCCACCTTGGGAATTTGATGTTCGTGAGTATCATATGCAAGTTCCCGCTGAATGGTATCGCAATGGACAAATCGAATACTTACCGCATAACGTTTATGGCAATATGCCACTGGCAAGTGAATTGATTTTGATTCCACCAATGGCGTTGGGCAGTGGTGCAGAGAGTTGGTATAGCGGCGCGTTGATCGGTAAAACCATGATGTCGTTTTATGTGATCTTTGCGGCTTTGGCCGTAATGGCGATTGCTCGTAGGTTCGGTCGACAGCGTAGTGGATGGGCTGCCGCGATTCTGGTGGTAAGTTGCCCGTGGATTGGATATGTCGCAACAACCGGCCTCAATGAAGTTGCGCTTGGTTGTTTTATCGTCACCAGCGTACTTGCAATCCTTAATGCTCAAGCTTCACAGAACCCGCTACGTCACGTGTTACTCGCTGGGTTGTTTGCGGGCAGCGCGGCGGCGACGAAATACACGGGTGTCGTCTTTGCCATTCTTCCACTCCTTGTGTGGACGTTGTGGATCGCCAAAACACGTAGCAACAATGTAGAGGTATCTACAGTCGCTGAGGCAAATAACGATACTAGTTCTTGGCAAGCCGTTTGGACTTTCGCAGTTGTATTCACCATTGGGGCGACGATAGTGTTTAGCCCGTGGCTCATAAAAAATGCCGTCTTTACGGGTAACCCGACCTATCCGTTGTTAAGCACATTGTTTGTAAGTGCGGATCGGGATGTGGAACTAGACGCGCGCTGGGATCGAGCCCATCAGGTTCCAGCAAGTGATTCAGTAGGAGAGCACATCCGTAAAATTGGATATGCGAGCTCACGGCAAAGTCCATTACTAATGGGATTGCTGGTGCTGTCGTGCCTAGTAATGTATACCGATCGGCGGTTGGTGCCGCTGGCGTTGTATTTAGTGTTTGGAGTACTGGCCTGGTGGTTTGCCACGCATCATGTGGAACGATTCCTGGTACCGTTGATTCCGTTGTCTGCGGTTTTAGCAGGTGTAACATTAGAGCGTTTGTTTTCCAATGCGAAGTTGTTTTGGGGTGTGTGTATTGGGCTATCGCTTTATGGATTTATGTATTTAGGTGCGGGAATGGAGAATGACAGTCGTGTTTTAGTTAAGTTAGATGTGCTACGGCATGGACCCTCACTTTCGGCACCGAGGACGACCGAGAAAGTGCATCGGTTTCTAAATAAAAAGCTAACGAGTGATGATGTTGTGCTGCTGGTTGGAGATGCCGAGCCGTTTGATTTAACTCCACAAACGATCTATGCAACGTGCTTCGACCCCGATGTATTGCAGGGTGTGATTGATGGCAAGACGGCCACCGCCCAGCGTGGGGCACTGGCCGAGTTAAATGTGGATTATATTTATGTTAGCTGGGAGGAAATCAAGCGTTATCGTGCAACCTATGGTTACGATGGTTATGTCACGCGTGATTTGTTTAACAAGCAACTTGTGCCAGCGGGCGTGATCTCGGTAGAAACTGAACTACGGATTGATTCGGATTTTGGCCAACTGTTCCGCTGTAATCAATAAACATTGTCTGTAAGGAAAACCAATAAGTGCTTGTTCGCTACCTAGTTTCGAATTATCTTCGCTCTGCTGCTGGGCAGGCGGTGCGCGATAAAATGGAATCAGCTGTAAGTGAGCAAACACAGAACTTGCAGGAAATGACGGATGATCGAGAAATCCCCAATTGTGAAATCGCCATTGTGTTCGCGAGTCACATTGAAGCAACGGGCGTGCTAGACCAATTGGAAAAGATTGTCAGCGTCCAATGCGCTGGGTTTGTCGAACATACGGGGAATTGGAATGGACTTGATGTTGTTGTTGTCGAAGCTGGGGACTCTTGGCGATCTATCGCGCGGGCGACGACCGCTGTGATCAATCTGTATCAACCGCCGTGGATCGTCTCGGCCGGATTCTGCTGTGCCTTGCATCCCAAGTTCCGCAATGGAGGTATCGTCATGCCCAATCGCGTATTGGATACTCAAAATCGGCGATTGGATGTTGGATTTAAAATATCGGAACAGGCGGTCAAGGAAACCACAGGCTTGTACGTTGGTGAATTACTGACGGTTAGTGAAATATTAGATACACCCAAAAAACGAAAACAGATGCATAAGCAAACGGGCGCCGTTGTCGCTGACATGGAATCGTCGGTTATTATGGAAATCTGTCGACAAGCTAGCGTTAAGTGCATGAGTGTACGCGTGATTACCGAGGAATTAGACGAGCAGCCTCCGGAGTTGATGAGTCGCATGATGAAACAAAAAACAAAAGCTGGCAAGCTGGGCGCGTTGTCCAAAGGTGTGTTCACTAAGATCGCCGGCGTCAAAGAAATGTGGGATATGAAAAATGCCGCGTACTTATCATCAGAGCGGCTAGCGAAATTCTTGTTCGGTGTGATTGAGCAGTTAGCTAAAACAACTAAGTCAAGTGAAGCAGGTTTGTCCAAGGAAACGCATTAATGAAAATATTGCTAACGGCGCCACGTGGGTTTTGCGCAGGTGTGAATATGGCGATCGAATGCCTTGATTTGGCAATTAAGACCCTTGGTGCGCCGATCTATGTGTACCATGAAATCGTGCACAATAAGCATGTTGTCGAAACTTTCCAAGGCGAGGGTGCGATCTTTGTGGATAGCCTGGCAGAAGTTCCGCAAGGAGCGAATTTGTTATTTTCAGCGCATGGTATTTCGCCGGAAATCAGAGAGTTAGCAAAACAGCGTAACCTGTTTGCGATTGATGCAACTTGCCCGTTGGTAACGAAAGTGCATTTAGAAGCTATCCGTTATGCTAAGTCTGGGTATACGATTTTATTGATTGGCCATGCGGGTCATGATGAAGTGTTGGGAACGATGGGCGAAGCACCGGAAAATATGATACTGGTTGAGGATGAGGATGATGTGGCGGCGTTGGATATTGTCGCGGGTACCGAGGTCGCCTATTTGACTCAGACGACTTTGAGTGTTGATGACGCGGATAGAATTATTGCGGCGATAAGAAAGAAATTTCCGGCAGTGCATTCGCCGCCGAAAGCGGATATTTGCTATGCCACACAGAATCGTCAAGAAGCGATCCGAATTGTATCTGCAGAAGTTGATTTAGTGTTAGTCGTTGGGAGTCAAAATAGCTCAAATAGCCAACGCCTGAAGGAAATCGCACTTGAACTCGACCGACAGGCTTACTTAATTGATACGGCCTCGGACATTGACGATGCATGGTTTACAGAAGTAGAAACCGTAATGATTACTGCCGGTGCGAGTGCACCTGAAGTCTTAGTTGAAGAGTGTGTGGACTATATTAAGCAGCGGTTTGGTGCAGACGTGGAACTGCGCACGATTCGTGACGAAGAAGTGCATTTCAATTTGCCCAAAGAATTGGTGAAACTGTTGTAGGGGACCGCGGATTTTCACACGTTACGACGAATAACACGAATTACAGTTCGCTAATCCGTAGGTTGCGGAAAGATAGATTGGTGGTGGGGTCATGGCCTTGGATCATGATGCTGCCGGCGGCCGTGCGTAATCCCCGACGAGGGTTTTCATTGGATTTGCGAGTGTCGGTCCAATCGGTGACTTGGTATCCGTTAACCCAGACCGCGATGTGATCGTCACAGGCAATGATCGTTTTGTAAAACCACTGTTTATCTTGAGCGACAATGCGTCTGGCGTCTTGGCGACGGAAGATGCCCCCGGTACCACAGTCTGCGGGTACGGTGGGGTCACCATCTTGCATGCCATTTTGAATCTGACTCTCGTACCCCATCATCTCGTCGCCGGGGATACAGCGAAAAAAGATTCCGGAATTGAGACGTTCGAGGTGACTGATACACTCAAGTTGTAACACGAAGTCAGCATAATGTCCCTCGGTTTCCAGTTGCCCCTTGCCGTTTTTAACGTTGAGAAAACCATCGGTTGTTACCGAGAATTCACTTTCCATTTCTGGGTGCTCAACCCACCCCGTTAGATCCTTGCCGTTGAAAATTGTGGTCAACGCCAAGGGCTTGAGGCGGAGGTTGCGAAAGGCAACCGCACCGGAATTAAGTTGCAATCCGATATGACCTTTGCCTAATGGAGCAGGATCTTGATAATCGAGCACCAGATTTCCGTCGAGCAATGCGGAAATTTGATCATCAAGAACAGTTATTTGGACCGTGTGCCATTGTGTGCTGTCGACTTGAGGTGTTACGCGTTTACGAGCAACTAGGCTGCCCGTTGGAAAAGGATTGTCCAATGGGGCGATGTTGAATTCGTAGCAATCTGTGGCAGGGTCGGAGGGAGTGCCACCGGTACGTAGGAAAATACCACTGTTGGTTTCGGGATCGCTTTTAAATTCGAGGTGCAGCGTATAGTTGCTGAATTCCGAGGTGGTATAAAGTAACCCAGCATCACCTTCGCTGACCGTGATTGCACCATCGGTAACCTGCCAATTTGCCTTTGTCGCCGCTTGCCAACCAAACAAAGTCGCCCCGTCAAATAATTGGATCCAACCCTCGGCCAGTTCCTCTGTCGTGATTGGAAGAGGTTCTGGTGCGGGAGCAGTCGGCATTTCAAGGATTACTGGTTGCTCAGTTGGCGGCGAAGTTGTCTGAGCATCAGGTGTTGCGGGAGTGGCGGGGGTAACTTGGGCCTCGGGGCTATTGGAATTGGCAGAATTACCAGAATCGCATCCGGTGAGTTGAACGAATAGAATGACGAACAGAGGTAACGTTAACTGGCGGAGCAGAGACATATTGTTGTTCCAGAGGCGGGCAGTTGTTTGTGACTGTAAATGAATGGTGGATCGTGGGATCTATGATTCGATAATGTTTAATTGTACTTCACCGGTGATGCCCCCAGCTTGGTCGGGCGTACGATTTGGCCGTGGCAAGGGAGCACTAGAATCGTCGGTGGCTGGCAAGTCGACGAGTATTTCGAGCAAATTGGTTGCTTCGAGATACTGTTGGATTTCGAAGCGGAGATTACTTTGACCAAGCTGGATTTCGCCGACAGTGTTATTGTTGACATAGACAGTTCCCAACGCATCGACCGAATCAATCTGTACTTGCACGACATCATTGTCTTGCAGTCCCGTGGGGCAATGAAACGTTCGCTGAAACAACACCTTTCCACGAAAATCTCCGCCCAGTTCAATGCTCCAATCGGCGGGAAGTTTTATTCGTCCGGGCGGTGGCACAGCGGTATCGTATTCCTGAGATTGACCGTTAGAGGTCCAGTAGGTGTGCGCTAGTGGGGTGTATTGCCAAGGGCCTCGTAAGCGGATGGTGTGCATGGATGCAGATATTATTCAGGTGTGAAATCATGAGTGATTGTAAATTGTCGTGTTTGTTGTTGGCCGCTTTGAAAGGCGCGCACAATCACCTGAAACCCGCGTAAGGGCGCAGAGTACGGTGGTGGAGCTTCTCGCTCGGTCGCATCATCGATCCCCGCATTGTCAGACCTGTTGTCGTCCAATCCGTTGAATCCTTCATCGATGAACCAGTTTTCGCCCGCCCCAACTGTTGGTGCATTACGAGGGTAGTTCTGATTGATACCATCGCGTTCGTACTCGATTGTCCAAGTATCGTAGACACGACAATCTCCAAATTTAAAATAGCCAAAAGTGTTTGGAAAAAGTGAAGGAGTATCAAACCTATTAAGTTGTGCGCGCGTATCCGCCCGATAAGATAGCTCACTGCCTACGTTCTTTGGCAGATAGGTTAAAGAGGAAGCAAAACCGAGATCAATATAGGCGCCAGTTCCGATCAGGTCATCGGTGTTGCTATTTACAATATATCCCGGATCTCCCGGCACCAGAGGTTCCTGTTCCTGTTCCCGTGCCTGTTTCTGCACTGGTGTTTCTGGAGTGTTTGTAGGTAGTTCTAGATAGCTCACGATTTTAGCGTGTGGGTCGTATACGCGAATATCAAAACCGATGACCTGATCAAGAACGATATCTTCACCCAAACTGTATACATCCACCTCAAACTTATGTTTGTAATCCCATTGGAATGGAAGACGTGTCGGATCAAATCGATATGGAAAATTCTTGTCTATTCGGGTCTTTATATTACTCCCATAAATCGTAGGGCCGGCCGAGGGTATGTGAGCGACGCGGTTTTGACGCAGTGACAAATCCGACAGCGTATTGGCACTGAGGGTACCGTCAGGATTTACCCGTACCGAAACGTCGTTTTCATTCAGAAACCTCCGGATCTGGTTGGCCGTATATCCAGGAATGACGCCATTTACATTTAGGTCGGGGCGAATCAACAATGCACGGCGACGCAGGGTAGCCAAGGGCATACCGTTGTGTAGTATCGGAGCAATCAGGCCTTCGCTCGGTTCATCAAGTGTTCCGTTACCGTTGTTGTCGATTCCATCCTTGAGGAATTCTGTATTGCGAGGTTCTAGCCAATAAATGATCTCAGCGTTTGGTGACGTGATCGTCTTGTCCAAACCAGGATTGCCATGATGCATTACTTTCCAATTGACTCGACCGGAAAAAGGCACTCCCAGTCGCCGTGAAGTAAACATGATGACATCATCCGTATCGCCTGATAGGGTATCAGTTGGGGATTGGATCAAATCATTATCTTCGCCTTCGATGATTTCGAAGTAGCCTGCGCCTGAGTTGGTCGAGATATTGGGAATAGCAGGGACCGTGATCCCCTGAAAATCCTCACGCAGGAGATTGATCGTGTTACGCAATTTTCCAGATAATTGTACGTTTGCCCGACCTTTGTTGACGGCATGGGTTATTTGGCGAAAGGCTTCGATGACCCCGAGCACGAGCAATAAGCCGACAGTTGAGGCGACGAGAAGTTCGACGATGGTAAAACCACCATGATGACGACGTTTTCGATTCATAGAAAATTCAGCTACAAAGGGTATAACGAGGATATTTGAAAAGCATTTTGTTGGGGAAAAGCACTACTCTGTAATAATACTCAACTGCAACGATTTGTGGAACGTTATTTTTGTGTTGGGGGGTAATGAACCATAGAACATCATGTTGTTTTTCCGGTTGTACCTATTGGGAAAGCATTCTAATTTCTTGCGTTTCCACCCCGAATTATCACGAATCTTTAAAATCGGGTATTCCCAATCGTCTGGATTAATTGTTCAAACTAGATGATTACTATTTGATTTTAAAAAAATATAGACATTCTCATGAGCGATTTGGATTTCGCCTAGACAGCAGCAGAGGAAATTCAGTCCAATACGGCTATGAAAGCAGCGATTCATAAAAAACCTGGGATTAGTAGAGCGGAAGTTTTCGTAGCCGTTGTTGTTGTCGTGTTGTTAAGCGGAATTTTGCTTCCTTATATACTGAAACAGCGGACAATGAGTCGCCGTAACATGTGTGAATACCGACTTACAGGACTCGGTTTCGCCGCGGTGTTAGCAGAAAAAGACAGCCAGCAACTTCCGACGTATCGCACAGCTTGGCCCGAACTACACAATAGTCCCGTGCCGGTAATCACCAATGACCGCATTGTCGGGTGGCAATTTTCATTGTTACCGTATTTGCATTTGCCCCAAGAATCCTCCACAACAACGGATGCGGAGGCAGTCGTGCCGCTGGTTGGACCGCTACAGCAACATTTTACCGACTTTGTGGACGATTCTACCGTACCAGCGCTGCAACGACTGCGCAAACTGTATTTGAATGATTTTGTTTGTCCAGCCAATAACCCTCCCGAGATTGACAAAGGCATTTTGCCAGGGGGTTGGAATTCTTACGTTGCCAACGGCGGCTTGCCGGATGCAGTCGAATCACCTGATTCAATTTACACGATTGATGCCATCGCGAATGGATTGTTTGTTGATGATCCCGCTTTATCGAAACACGCCGGCCAGCGAGCACTCTTGGGATTTCAGTATGTTGCAGGCGGAGATGGGCTTGATAAAACTTTGATGTTGTCTGAAAATATTGACAGTGGTAATTGGACCGATATTTCTCAGGCTGCGTTGCTTTTCCATTGGGAAATTGACACGCCGCTTCCTGAGGGCATTAAGATACCTCGCGTGCTAGGAATTAACATTCAGCGGGGGCGAGCAATTTCCGGTGATATCCGCTTCGCTCGCATTTCAAGCAACCACCGAGGGGGTGCGAACGTGATTTTTGTTAGCGGGCGTACTCAATTTCTAAGTGAGAACATTGACCCGCGGGTCCTGCGATATATGATGACAGCGCGTGATTCTGAATGTACGTGGCCTGGTACGACCGTTTCTATTTTTAAATAGTAGGTGTTAACGGTTAAATTCGTCGCGCACGTTGGCAATGATTTGTTCGATCCCGCAATGATTGGGGTCGCCAATTAGATTACAGAGTTTTGTGAGATCAGGGACTCGCCGGCGAATATCTTCAAACGACTCGTCATACGCATCCGTATACGTTTGGAACTCAACCTGCGATTTAGAATCACACACTTCGATTACTTTGTGGGCCAATTCCAAAATGGTAATTGGCGTGTTGCTGCCAATGTTGATGACTTCGCCGACTGCAGCATCCGTCTGCATCAACTTGAGGACGGCTGCGATGACGTCTTTTACATGCGCAAAGCAACGGATCTGAGCGCCGTCATCATGAACGATCAACGGTTCGCCTTTGAGTGCCGCTTGCACAAATCTTGGCAATACCATTCCGTAGGCTCCGGTTTGACGTGGGCCCACTACATTGAAAAACCGTCCAATGACGATAGGCAGGTTGTGTTCCTTAACACAAGCGAGCGCTAGAAACTCATCAATCGCTTTGGATACTCCATAGGACCAGCGTGGACGGGTTGTCGAGCCAAACACGAGGTCGTCTTCTTCAGTCCAAGTTTCTTTTGGATTCTTACCATAGACTTCGCTAGTCGATGAAAAGAAAGTCCGTACTGACTCACCGTTTTCTACTCGTTGCCGCAGTGCCGCCATTAACAATTGTGTCGGATAGATGTTACGCTCGATTGTTTCAATAGGTTTGCTGGCAATAAGCGCCACACCAACGGCAGCCGCTAGGTGGTAAACTTGATCTTGTCCAGCAACCACTTGGTTCATGAGGGCCTCATTACCAATATCACCTTGGATATAGGTCAGCGCCGGATTCTCAATAACATGGCCGAGGTTGCTTGCGCTGCCCGTCGACTGGTCATCGACAATCGTGACTTGGTCTCCCCGCGCAAGCAGTGCGGTTGTGAGATGTGAGCCGATAAAGCCCGCTCCGCCAGTTATCAAAACGTTCGGCAAGAATTATGTCCTTTTTGAGTTTACTATAGTTGCTTTTGCGTTGATTACTAAAGGAATTTAAGTCACCTGACTACACTAAAACGACAGACGCACATTGGTGACATCGGCAATCAACGCCTTAAATAATCACGTAAATCGGTTTTTTACGGTGACCGCACGTCCCCGCGCTTGTTTCTTCGATTGTTCGTAATGAGTATACTATTACTAATTGGAAAAACATTTACTTAATTGATTTATCGTGAGGAACTCTCGCATTACGAGATGTTGTATTAATATGTTCAAGC
Source organism: Planctomycetaceae bacterium (assembly GCA_018660825.1). Lineage (GTDB taxonomy): Bacteria > Planctomycetota > Planctomycetia > Pirellulales > Pirellulaceae > UBA721. Next base: position 28,063 of record JABJJO010000030.1, read on the forward strand.
GTAAATTCCGCATCCTTTCACAGAATTTGAAAACATCCTTATTATTCACTTTGCTTGTCACCCAAGCTCTGGCACTAATGGTGACAAATATATCTGTGGTCTGTGCTCAAGAAGAAGCTGCCGATGGCATTATTAAACTCAAAGAAAAGTCATCCCAGGACGCCTTAGATGTCTACTCCGACGCGGCCAAATTCCAAAATGGTGCTAAGTTTGAAATTGCCGTTGAGGAATGGGAAGGGTTTCAAAAAGAATTCCAAGATGACCCCTTAGCTCCCAAAGCAATTTATTACTTGGGAATTTGTGCTTTACAACTGCAACAATATGATAAAGCGGCGAGTGCTTTTAAATTTACGGCAACACGATACGCACAGCATGACAGCACGGAGTCAGCATTGTTTTATTGGGGCCGCACGCGGTATGCGCAGGCCTCGTCGTTGCAAGATGATAAACAAAAACAAGCTCAACTTAAAACAGCTATTGGTGCATTTGAAAAACAGCTAGCCGCCTACGCCAAAGGCGCTTTGGCAGATCAGGCGTTGTACTTAATGGGTGAATCCCATTATGGCTTGGGCGACAAAATCGCTGCGATAAAGTCATACCAAGCGGTCGTCACGGGGTTCCCCAAATCCAAGCAGCGGGTAACAGCAGTCTATGCTTTGGGTGCTACGCTTGAAGAAGAAAAAAAATATGCTGAAGCAGGGCAGGCCTACGATATTTTCTTAGCGGAATTTCCAGAAGATTCGCTCCGTACAGAAATACGAATGCGTAAGGCAGAGACAATTTTACAGGCTAAAAATTATAAAGAGGCCGCCGAAGTTTTTGGTGAAGTTGCTGCGGTGGAAGGTTACGCACTCGTAGACCACTCGCGGATGCGACAAGCATTTTGTTTGTTGCAGTTAAAGGAGCATGAGGCAGCCACAGTAATTTTCTCGGCAGTTTTAGCCGCTAAAGAAACAGCTGATTTTCACACCGAAGCTGCGGGGCATTTGCTGTCGATCTGTCGTGCACATATCAAGGACAAAAAGCATGACACGGCGCTTGAACTAGCGGACGCATTTATTGCAAACGTGACGGACGCTGAGTTAATTGTCCAAGTTAAACTCGTAGCTGCTGATGCACTTGATGGTCAGCAAAAATATGCTGATTCACGCAAACGCTATATCGGAATTGTGGAGCAGCACAGCAAGCATGCCCTAGCGGCAGATGCTTTGTACTTTGCAACATTTGCTGCGTTACAGCTTAAACAGCACGATGATGTCATTGCCGACGCGAAAGCCTTTTTGGAGAAATATCCCAAACACGAATTTCAATCAGATGTCGCTAAACTCCTAGAAGAATCGCGTATCCTTAAAAGTGCTGATTTATTTCAAGATAAAAAGCATGCTGAAGTCGTGGAAATACTGTCGGCGTCAATCAAGGATAGTCCGCAGGGTTCACGAGTGGTCGACAGTTTATTGCTTTTAGCACGATCTAGTGCCGCCTTGAAAGATATCGCCGCGGCGAAGGATTATGCCGCTCGGCTTATCAAAGAATTCCCTGAAAGCAAACTCGTTGCTGAAGCCCAGTTTCGTTTGGGAGAATATCATTATGGTGAAAAAGAATATGAACTGGCGATTAAACAGTACGCAACAGTCGTCACAGACCATTCTGATTCCGTCTTTGTCGCTAATAGTCTTTATAGTCAAGCCTGGAGTGAAGTGCTGATTGGCAAACCAGATGTTGCTGAAACCACCTTCACTGCTTTGATTGAAAAACATTCGGGGCACCAATTAGTGAGTGCGGCACTATTGGGTCGCGGCAAAGTTCGACGACAACAGAAAAAATTCAAAGAGGCGATTGAAGATTTAGATCGGTTCTTGTTAGCCAAACCGGACGTCGGCCAACAAGTGGATGCTTGGTCTGAAAAAGGCAAGTCGCAAATCGGTTTGCAGCAAAATGCAGCAGCGATTGAAACGTTCAATCTGCTGCTCACAGCCGATGCCAAGTATGCCGATGCCGATGCAATTCTTTATGAAATCGCGTTTGCTCAGCGAACGCTCGATAAACACGATGCGGCTAAAGCAACCTTTGCAAAACTTGTTGCCGCTCACGCTGGCAGTGCACTTGCCGGAGATGCCTATTTTCGGTTAGCGGAATATCAATATGCCGCTGGACAATTCAAAGCAGCATTGGTTGACTACACCAAAGCAGCAGACAGTTCCCAGGGGTCCGACGCATTGAAAGAGAATATTCTTCACAAACAAGCATGGACACTTTATAAGTTAGATGATTTCAAAGGGAGTGCTGCTGGCTTTAAAGACCAAGTGTCCAAGTATGCTGCGGGTAGTTTTTTACACGATGGCCAATTTATGTTCGCTGAATCTTTATACAAACTTGGTGATTTCCCAGCTGCTGCCGCTGCATTTGAGGCCATCACGCGTGTTACCTTTAAATCGCCCCAGCATCATTTATTAGTGAGGTTGCACGGTGGTAAAGCCGCTAGTGAACTTAAACAATATGAGCAATCGCGTAGCTTATTGCAACAAGTTGTGGACAGCGAAGACGAAGTGGCTGACGGTTATCGCCGCGAGGCACATTTTGAAATCGGCTGGACCTATGACCGAGAGAAAAATTACGAAAAAGCATTAGCGGCATTTGCAGCAGCCGGTCGTGATCGCGGTCACATTGGCGCTCGATCTCATTTTATGATCGGGGACATCGCCTTTAAACAAAAGCAATTTATTGATGCGATCAAACAATTTGATCGGACCATTTTGCGGTTTGAAGATGAGAATGCTCCTGCCAATGTTAAGAAGTATCAAGCCTTAGCTGCATTTGAAGCTGGGCGGTGTAAAGAGGTATTGGCGGGAGTTGCCAAGGATGATAATAAACCGGACGAGATGCAGAAGCTCGTAGGCGAAGCAATTGCTTACTATCAAATGATTATTGATAAATACCCTGCGACTGAATTAGTGAAAAATGCGACGGAGCGTATCGTAGAACTAGGGAAAATAGAATAGTAATCAACGCCTAGGCATCGAAGTAGAATGATGTTAATGGCATTAATGTATGACTGAGGCACAGTTCAACCGACCATAAACGAATCGAGATCAGTCGAGACCACCAGAGAGGAATTCAGCGGATGAAAATGTTATTTTCACGACACGAGTTAAAACGAAGTGTCGTGTTGTTCAACATAATCGCGGGGTGCATAATTGCCGGTGCCATTTTTGTGCCCTTCGTACCACGGGTAGTCAACGCTCAGGACGGTGCGGGTCCGACAGCCGGTGTTGAAGCGAACAATAGTGAAGCTGTTGGTAACGAAGCAGTTGTTGATGGCGAAGTTGCGACCGTCGAGGCTGAAGGGATTAATATATTCACGCTCGTTTTGCAGGGTGGTGCCTTTACGATTCCCATTGGGTTAATGTCTTTGATAACCGTGACGTTTGTGGTCGAACGATCTATGGCGCTGCGTCGTGATCGGGTTATCCCCACCGGCCTGATTACAGAGTTGGGGGAATTAGCGGAGACTCAATCACGGTTTGATCCGCGGGCTGCCTATCGATTGTGTCAGCGATATCCTTCCGCAGCAGCGACGGTGATTCGCTCGATGCTCGTCAAGGTTGGGCGGCCTCAAGCAGAAGTAGACCGAGCAACGACTGAGACAAGCGAGCGGGAAGCGGATCGATTGTACGGTAATATTCGCTGGTTGAATCTTTCCGCAGCAGTTTCACCGTTGCTCGGATTGCTGGGAACAGTTTGGGGGATGATTCAAGCGTTTCACGATACGACCGGATTGCCGGCGGGAGTCAATAAAGCGGATTTTCTAGCCGAAGGGATATATGTTGCGCTGGTAACCACCCTTTGTGGATTAATGGTCGCAATTCCAGCTGCTGTTTTCTCACATTATCTAGAAGGGCGTTTGCAAAATCTGTTTCATGAAGTGGATGAATTGTTGTTTAGCTTAGCGCCTCAAATTGAACGCTTCGAAGGTCGTATGCGGTTTACCAATGCGGATGAAGATGCCGGCGAGCAAGACGATGATGGTGCGAGTGAATAAGTTGTGAGTTGCGATAGTGAAGCAGGAATAATAAAAAATAAAAATAGCAGACTGACACGATCATGGCGGTAAAAATAAAATCTAGTCGAGCACTTGGAACACTCAACCTAACACCATTGATTGATGTCGTTTTCTTGCTATTGGTGTTCTTTCTCGTCGCCACTAGGTTTGCGGATGAAGATCGTGAGTTGGACGTATTGCTGCCATCTGCTAGCGAAGCTGCGGCTGTGACGGCCGAGCCGAACGAGCTAGCAATTAATATTTCAGAAACGGGTAGCTACTATATTGGTGGTCAGACGGTGGATGAAACCGGATTGTTGGCAATCCTTAATACCGCTGCCAGCAATAATCCAATTGGTCAAACGGTGATCATTCGAGCGGACCACCGAGTGCCGTTTCAGTTTGTGACGACGGCGATGAATTTGTGCAATTTAGCGGGCATTGAAGACTATACAATTGCAACAGATAAGGATTAATTAGGAATCGAAGAAGCGGGCATTACAGAAAATACGGAGCAGACAATGGGTTCTACGAGCCAATTCGATAAGCCACAGCAAGGTTCGCAAAAACCTCGCCGTACGACGGTTCGTCGATATGTTCCGCGGCGGCGAGTTGTTTTTGACGAACAACAATGGCCCGTTAATATTGTTCTTGTTGTTCTCGGTGGATTTTTGATCGGTGGAATATTAGCGTATCAACGATTTGATGACCCGCGATGGTACGCCAGTCCTTGGCTTTCCCTGACGTTGGTGCTGTTTTTAATTACAACGACCATTATGACCTTACGGATGATCGACAACCGTAAGGTCAAACGGACGATGCAATTTTCGGTGGTCGTTTGCGCGATCGTGCACCTTGTGATGTTGATCTATTCCGTAGAAAGTATGATTTTCTCCAAAGGTTGGAATTCTCCGGTTGCCAATAAGCAACTAGTGCGGAAAAAGCAGCGAAAGCAGATGGAGTATCATCCCACGCCTCAACAGCAAGCTGACAAACCCGATTTTCTCAAGCCGATTGATGCGGAAGTGCCGGAACCGACGCCGCCAGAAGTTGAGAAACAAGAGCAAGAAGATCCGGTAACTCCGGAACCCGTTCAGCAACAACCACAACCGGATCCCCAACCTCAAGTCGAACCTGAGGTGGTGCGTAAAAATAGTTCGGCGGACAGTAGTATGGCGCGACAAAGTGATACATCTTCACGGCTTACTAAGCGAGATGTGAAGATGCCTGAGACTCCACAAGTGACGGTTGATGTTTCGCAAAACACGGTCCGAAAACCATCTCAACCAAAGCAGGCGGAACCGACACGCCAAGTCGCTCGTAGCCAAAGCTCCACAACCGCTCAAAAGGTAACCATTCCCAAAGTTGTTGAAACTCCTGCTCAAGCCCAAGCTGCCAATGTGCAGCGCGCGGTAACTGAGCCAAACCAAGAGTCGGTGGCAACTAATAACGCTTCACAAGCAACAACCAAACGGCAAACCTCTGAAAATCAAGAAGTTCCGAAAACACAAGTCCAGCCGCTGGAAAACCAACAAGCGACATCGCAGCGAACTCCACAGCCGCTGCAAGTTGTAAAAAATACGGCAGCTCGTCAACAACAGACAGCGACACCTACTGTGCGCCCTCAACAGACACCACCGACGCCAACGATACCCGAAGTAACCAGCGCCGAGCCTGTAAAGCGGCAGTCTCCAATGGAGCGGCAAACGGTTCAAGCGAGTAGTCCTCAGCAGTCACGGACAACACCGCAGCCACAGAACCCAGTGGTCAAGCCCGTCGCCGTAACAGCACCCCAAACCTCAAAAACGGAACCGACTCCAGCTGAGCCGCAACCGAATCAGACGGCTCAAAAAGCGAATACCCAATCGCCGGCAGCCACTCCTAGTCCGCCAACGCCACCCGCTGCTGCGGCAAATGCAGTCCCTGTTGCTGCACAACAATCCAATCGAGCGGTGACCAGTGCTAATGCGTCGAAGCCCAATTCGCAAGCGTCTCAAGTTTCACAGGTTACTAGAAATCGCTCAGCGGAATCGAGCGTGACGAATCCAGTGGTGACTGCGACTGCCCAACAGCGACCGACACAGCAAGCAATTGCAGCCGCGGCTCCCAATGCAGCTGCGGGCGCTGTTGCTCGAGCCAACACCAATCGCCGTTCCAATACAGCAAATAAATTGACATCGGTCCAGAATAATCCTCAGACTCAAGTGAACAAGGGTTCGACAATTTCCCAGCGACGTGACAGTGCAAACCAAGTCAGTGCGACGAATACGAGCCAGAGTAATAATTCGCCACAACGCAGTAGTCGAGTAGCTGCGGCGACGGCTTCACCTACCAATGCGGATGTTCCGGCAAACTCCAGAAGTGTTGCCACTAACCAAAACTCGTCGCTTGATGCATCAAGTCGGGCGACTTCACGAGCTCAGCAAGGCACGAGCGGTGGCAAGACGGGGCGTAACCAATCAACCGCCGCCGCCGCGGCGGAAAGCAGCAGCGAAGTGTCGGCAACTGCGGCGAGCCGCGCTGAATCGACACGTAGTACCGCAGCCAACGCGGATTCGTCGTCAGATGTCGCCAGCGTACAAAGGAATCGTACACAAGCGAATGTGGCGTCTGCGATTCGCGCAGCAAACACGACCGCGGAGGCAATGTTGCTGGCATCCCGGCAGCCGGCAGAACAAACCTTGGATGCGTCGGCGGCGACTGAACGCGCAGCTGCGGCCAACGCGGTAGCAAGCACTCAAAATGCGGCACAGGGTAGTGCAGCGGCGGATACTGGCGCACCGGCAGTACAAGCAGCAGATCAATTCAGCCGAGCGGCTGGAGGGGGGCAACGTCAACTTAGCAACGAAGCAGATAACGCGGAAGTGGCCAGAAAAGTGACCGGCCAAAATTTTGAAGCGGTAGCAACTAACACGCAAGCCGAGGTGGCGGAATCGGTTGAAGGCTCCGCGGGGCAGACGGCTGCTGCTGCATTGACCGCAGATAATCAAACAGCGTCCAGAGCGGAGGCTGGTGCAGAACAGTCGTTGGTGGGTGATCGAGCGGAGAATCAATCGGAGCAGGAAGCGGGAGAAATGTCGGCGCAGATTGCTCAAAACGATGTGCAACGCAACGACTCCAGTCGTAGCGGGCCCGCCGGTGCCGCGAATCCCTTAAATGAAGATGAAATGTCGACTGCGGCTGCAGCTGGTCGAAGTGCCACTCAACGAAAAAATGCGGCGCTTAATGCGAGTGCTGTTGATGCTGTCGCAGCAGTAGCACAGCCGGGAACGGGTCCGATGAATCCGGCAACGGCTGCTACAGCGGAATCCGGAGTGTCCAGTGCGGCGACGGATGTGCAAAGAGCTGAAACGGGTGCGGGGTCGGTAGCAGCGATGTCGGAGAGTTCGCAAACGGATGGCCCTCAAGGTCAGCAGGTAGCAGCCGCCGCGACAACTCGAGCGCAGCAGTCCTCGAGTGCAGACGCTGCGATGGGGGAGACCGTCGCCGGCGGTGGAACTGCGTCGCCACAACGAGCAAGCGAAGGGACGCCTATTAATGCACTTGCGGCAGTGCCAGCAGTGATGGTTGAAGGTGCCAATGAATCAGCGGGTGCAACAGCGGGTGTGGAAGTTGCTGCTCAAGATGATGCAGTCGGAAAAATCGCTGGTGGGGTGCAAGCGCCACCAACGGTGGGCCCTGTGGGAGCTGCTGCCGGAGCAGAAGTTGCTCAAGGGGAGAATAATATTGAAGCGGGGTCTGTAGGTAATCGCCGTGAACAATCGACGGCCGCTGTGGGAGACACAGAAACTACTGGGCAACTTAGCGGTAGTCAGATTGCTCGTAGCCAGCAAGGCGGAGCACTAGCGGGGGATTTAGGAGCTGTCGCGGTTGCTGTTCCCGAGTCGGCGGATACCGGTGTACCGTCTCCGGGCAATGTGGAAACGAGTGAAGCAGGGGGCGAGTATACAGTGGGGCCAGTATCACAAGCATTTGGAGAAGCGGCCCCGGTGAAAGTTGAAGCGACTGAGGGCCTCGGTGGATTAGGTGAGAAGATCGCAGCTGATGCAGGAATTGCAGATCGGCGCGCGAGTACTGTTAATGCAACGATTCAACTGAATACTTCGCGGTTTAATCGTGACACACTAGCGGGACTTCCTGCGATTGACGTACATGCGACGATGGCTAAGAAATCATTCGATGGGCGGATGAATCGCGAAGGTGGCGGAAATGGTTCGGCGGGTCCCGAAACAGAAGAAGCGATTGAATTAGGTTTGGCTTTTCTAGCGAAATTCCAGAAGCGTGACGGTAGTTGGACGCTGCAACAATTTGCAGCGATCGACGGAGTGTCGGCGATCGAAAGTGATACTGCTGCAACGGCGCTGGCAATGCTGGCCTTTCAAGGAGCAGGGTATAATCACCAAGAACACCAATATAAAGAAGTTGTGGCGGGTGCATTGAATTTTATCGTAACTCACCAGACAACTAGCGGTGATTACTATCTGCCACAAGGCACGCCTGAGAATCGAGTGGCCCGATTGTACGGTCATGCGATTGCGACACTGGCAATGTGTGAAGCTTATGGCATGACACAAGATCCGGACATTAAAGACTCAGTGCAACAAGCGTTGAATTTTATTGTGCAAGCACAACATACCGAACGTGGTGGTTGGCGATATACACCGGGACGCGAATCCGATACTTCGGTGACGGGGTGGATGTTGATGGCGATTGAAAGTGGTCGCCGTGCGGGACTGGAGGTCCCTGAACAAACCTTTGAGGGTATTCAGAATTGGTTAGATACTTCGCAAGATAAAGAGCAACCGTTTATGTATTCTTACAATCCTTATGCACCAGTTAACACTCGGCAGGCGCAAGGTCGCAGCGCTACGAAGACGATGACCAGTGTCGGATTGTTGATGCGGCTATATTTAGGTTGGGACAAAGACGATGATAATTCAATAGCGGGTGCTCGGTATCTACAAGAAAACTTGCCCTCGATCCGTAAAACTCGTGACGCGTCTTTGCGAGATACATACTACTGGTACTATGCAACGCAGTTTATGTATCACATGGGCGGAGAACATTGGAAAAAATGGAATGACCGCTTACACCCATTGTTGGTAAACGGACAGGAAAAAAATGGCGAGTTAACTGGCAGTTGGGACCCGCGCAATCCTGTTCCTGATCGTTGGGGACCGCACGCCGGAAGATTATACGTGACCACGATGAATCTGTTATCGCTCGAAGTACATTACCGACATTTGCCGTTGTATAACGATTAATATGGACCACGAATTGATCCCGTTGGTTTGTAACTCTTACAATGTAACGCTTACCAATGGGTTGTAATAATTACAATTATTGGGATTTCGTCTATGAGACGATTTTTTAGGATCCTGTTAAAACCCTGTAATACTCGACATCTGAGAAGTTATTCTGGAATGCTCTAATGTTTGGCACGGTAGTTGCATTAATACTATTCCAGTAAAACAACGATCTGTTTTGGTTAGCTTTGCCGAGTTAGCCGGCAGCATCACCACCAGCTAACCTGGTGCGAAAATGTTTGATTTACTGTGGATCTAAGAAAAATTACTATCAGTGTGCGATAGTCGAAAAAACATCCCTCATGGGGATCGATTCAGTTTTCCACAGTATACAAGAAGGCCTGATTGGATTCCCGCATCCAACCGGGCCTTTTTTAATGCGCTGACTCATAACGCAGAACTAACGACTAGGCGTTATTTAAGAGGCTCGTCGCTAACGCTTGAAAAATGATTTCATTTTCGTCGTATTCACGACTTTCTGCTTGGATGACGAACATGTAGGTGGCATCGTTTTTGAATATAGTTACGGCTGTCATGCAAAGAATGAAGTCGAGATAATTAAAGAACATGCGAATTCCAACGAGTTCTTCATCGCCGACGTTGATTTGATAATTAGCTGTTTCTTCGTGGTCTTCGTACTCGGTATGGATAGCTCGTACCGCTTGCCCGATCAATTCCTCGGTGTCCATTTGGCCATCATATCGATAAACAGACCACAGAATCGTTCCCTCATTTTGCAACGTTACACTTTGACAGATCGCCGAGTCGTTTTGTTGTTCAATGATCTTCCAGTTTTCAGGATACAGAAATTTTAGTTCAGCGTGTTCAAACGTTTGCGGCATTTCTAAACGGGCTCCGTACGATATTGCGATTTAGGAAAACTAGAAGATTTGGATAAATCAATGAATAGTTGATCTTGAGGTCATAATTTGAATTTGCTACGTTCTATCATTCTTCTCTTCCATCTTCTACGCTTTTTGGGATGTTGGCAATTGACCACATCACAAAAATATTTCATTTGCAAAACCTACGTCCATATCCAGCGTCTAATGCCTACACTACATAACAAACAATTAGCTGTATTTATTGCGCTAGCCGCATTTGTTTTATCTAGCCTGACTGGTTGCAGATTGTTCTCGCCGCGGGTCACGCTGGAGACACTGACAACAGCAGCTGGAATTGAGCGCAGCGGAGACCAATTGTACAAGAGTGGACAATACAATGCGGCTGCCGAGCGGTTTGAAGAAGCGGCAGCGATGGTTACATCGGATCAACGTGTTCGCCGGAAACTTGCGGATACCTATTGGGCAGAGCAGCGGCACAACAGGGCCATTGCGACGATGCAGACAGCTATTGAATTAGCGAACCCAGTTTTTGATCGCGAGTTACGTCAAGAATGGTTTGTACGTCTTGCAGAAATGTATTTAGAAGTTGGTAATGTTGATCGGGCACTGTATTGGGCGGATCGAGCCACTGCAGAGAACCCGCAGATGTTATCAGCACGGGTTGTGCGGGGCAGCATCTTTGAGCGAGTGCAATCCTACAAAGCAGCCTTGGAAGACTATCATTATGCATTGAGTTTGATGGCTACAGAGCCGACTGCCGAGCGCGTTCGAGTTGAAATTGAAGTAGCTCGGATCTATTCGCATCAGCAACGACCGCATCGCGTGCTAGCAGTGACTAGTGCCATCGACACGCGAACCCTGCAACCGACGCAGGCCATCGATGTTCATCTAATACGCGCTACGGCGTTACGTGATCGTCAGCGGTTTGGCGACGCCGTTCGTGAATTGCAACAAATATTAGTCCTAGATACAAATCACGCCCAAACTCATTTCGTGCTCGCAAGTACCTATTGGCAACAAGGTGATAATTTCCGGGCTCGGAAGTCACTTGCTGAGGTTCTCCGACTAAACCCAAATCATCCAGCCGCCTTGCGGTTGCAGCAACAAATCACGCCCCGTGGCGGATAGGTGTGCGGGCGAATAAAATGGATCACCAAAGTGGCAAATGGGTGACGTCGCCGCGCCCCTTTAGGTCAATTTCCCAATGAGGTCTTGGCGATAGACGATGCCACTAACGATCGAGCGGGTGTTTTTGACGGCGGCGACATCAATATTGTTTTCTTGCATAAACACTAAAGCGGACGTGACTTGCATCGTATTTTCAAAGAAATGCAAATCTTCGCACGTATCGATGTGTTCTAGTTCCTGTATCTTCATGTCCAACACCGATACGACACCAATCGGGTTTTGTAGGCTTTCCTGATAGACAACGAGCGTGGTTACGCCGAGCATCTTGGCTGTTCGTTCAATTTCTGCATAACTAGCGTCGTGATTGATCAAGGCGGATTTGTTTAACCCCCGTGACACTTCGCCGACCTTCATCGAACTACAAGCAAATAGTTTTTGCGTAAGTGACCGTTGGTTTTCCGTCAGCAACCCAGCTAACTCACCTTGTTGGAACACGTTCAACAATGAATGCCGTAACATCGTGAATTGCACCCGTAGCGGAGTTTCCCCGACGAGTGTTTGCAGAATACGCGCGAAAGCCCACAGAGCCAATGCGATAGGCGAAAAGATAATGGCGAAGACTAAAAACAACGGCCCGGCTTTGCGGATCAAAGCGTTAGGCGAGTCCTTGAACGCCGCCTTTGGAATTAACTCGCCAAACAAAAACACCACGGGCACAAACAACGCTGAAAATAGAATTTCCACTCCGGCTTTGGGAAACATCACTTGGCTCGCCAGTACAATCGCAAACGAAGTGAGGTAATTGGCAAGATTGTTTCCTACGAGTGTCGTCGCAACAAAAATAGAGGGGTTATTAGTGAACCACAACAACGACTGTGATATCCAATCTCCGTCACGACCATCCAGTACAAGCCTGACACGAGTCACTCGATAAAATCCAGTTTCAATTCCGCTGAAAAAGGCACTCAACAAAATGCCAATGCACAATAATACCAATGGTTCCCAGGTCATGCCCCACCTCCGTCGGAGAATAGTGACACTTCGACAGTACAATCTCCACGTTTGGCCACCGCTGTGACTTCAAGTTGCAGCGGTCCCCAGTTGCAGCGGTCTCCTTGTTTTGGCATTCGTTGCAGTACTTCATGCAGCACGCCCAAGAGAGTGGCGCTACGAGTGTGGGGAAAGGAAACTTGTAAATGTTTTTCGAGACGCCTCAGCGTCGCCAGTCCGTTGACTTGCCATAGTCCTTCATCGAGGTCAAGAATTGCCGTTTCGTTTCTCAGACGTTGAGTTCGACTTGGGGCCACAACAAAAAGTGCATCAGCGATATCTTCGGTGGTAATAATCCCAATCATATCGCCAAATTCATTAACAACGATCGCAACATCGGAACTATGATTGGTCAGTCGTTGATGAACGTCTGCTACGGTTGCACACCACGGCACGGAGATGACAGGCGTTCCCATGTGTGATGCCGAATTGTCCATGGCAATAATATCTTGGGCATCGATCGAATAGAGAATCTCGGTTGAATTATGTTGTGTCACAAGGACATAACCACTTGGTGGAAATTCTTCCTGCAGGCTCTTCGTGGTAACAGGAGCTTGATACGTTACGAATTGTCGCCGAGGTCGCATCCATTCGTCTGCTCGAACTTGGGAAAGCTCCAAAATGTTCCGTAACATTCGATATTCGTGTGGGTCGAGTTTAGCGTCAAGCGTGGAAAGCTCAACCGCTCGTGAAAGGTCAGAAATGTCGAGATCAGACTCAGTGGTCAATCTTGGCACGATAAGTCGCATGGTAAGAAGATGAAAGAATCGAAGCAGTGGCACTAGTGGTTGGATTAACTTAATTGCTAACAATAACGGGAACGAAACCAAACTGGCAAACCAGCGACTACGCAGTACTGCGAAACTCTTGGGGAGCATCTCACTTAATAAAATGATTACGAGTACACTGGCAACTCCGAACAATACGCCAAGGTGTTGAGTTTCGGGGTTTTGTTGTAGTTGCAATCCCACTCGAGCAGAGATGGAAAAGTAAATCATGTTGACGAGCAGGTTCCAAAAGAGGACCGCCGATAATAGGTAATCGGGTTGGTCCATTAGTCGAGCGGCAGTCCGCTGTGTGGCGTTTCCATGAGCGAGAATTTTCAAGTCATGACGCTGCAAGTAAAAATACGCCGCTTCGCTTGCTGAGAACAAGCCAGAGAGAATTATCAGGATCACCATGGTAAGTAGCCACGGTGTTAGCTCAAACCACACGTTTGTTAGTCACCTACGCAACGGACACGACAAAGAAAAATACAGTAGTTACAGTGTATCACAGAACCACAAATTACCACGAATTAACACAGATGTTTAATTTACTCATCATCGCTTTTAGTGCGTCCCATGGCGACGTCGAATTCACCGATGGCAGGCATGAGCATGGCTAGTGTGGTAAACCCGTAGATGATTGTGACGACAGTAACACTGGTCAAATGGTGTTCGATAAAGAAGCTGGTAATTGCGTGGAAGGTTGCAAACGGTAATAGCAACGTCGACCAAAAAATGGCTGGCGAGGGATTGCGAAACCCGAGGGCCACATAGAGGCCAATGCTGCCGCCAAGAATGAACGCAAGAAACGGTGCCAATTGCTGCTCGAAGGATCCGCTAAACGAAATCATGATCATGATACAAGTCACAACACCGAGGAACAAGAAAAACACGCTACCCATGCTGACACTGATTGCCGCTCGACTGTTGGCAAAATTCAGCCCGCAGTGGATTCCAAGTATGGTCACAAAGAAGAGCAGAGCAAGGAATCCGACAATAAGAAATGAGAATCCTTCAAAATCGATCCCGCCTCGGATCGTCAAATACAATCCGATGAGTATTGGCATGATGACCATTTCTTTGGTGACATACAAAACACCCCAAAGCTTGCCAAAAATGAATTCACGGGGCGAGAGATCTGTGACCAACAGCAGATCAAGTGCTTGCCCATCACGTTCATTGGTTATGGAATTCACAGCGAGGGCATTGATGATGATCAAACTGACAAGAAATAGTGGAGCGATTGAAGACGCGACTGGTGGAATAATCGTCTCGAGTCCAACGAGTGTAGCACCGGCTTCGATGTCGGCAAGGTTTTTGTTTAAACTGAAAAATGCTAACAGTGACATGCAGATATAGGCGATACGAATGATCAGAATTTTACGTCCATAGGCCCACGTGCATATTTCTCGCCAGAGCACCGGATTATCCCACACTCGCCGCGTAGCGTGTACCTCAGTCGTTTCCGTGGCCGCGCGGCCAATCGAATCGACATGGCCCCCGCGCGATGCTTCCGCAATTTCCTCAGCAGATAATTGTTTATCCCAAATTGCCGACACATCATCGTGATCCTGAACAACGCTGCGGACTTCGCGCGTGGGATTCCAGACACGGACTTTTATGATTGCTAGTAGATTAAGGAGCAATGCGGCTATGCCGGCAAAGAGCGAAAAACAAATCGCTGGGTCGGACAGTGACCAAGAGGATTGATCGCCAATGCGAGGAACGGTGACTGCAGCGATTCCTCGAATAGGACTCGCCCAATCAGCACAGGCAGTAAGCAGTGGATTTGACGCTCCAACGACACCAATCCCTTCCCATAGCCCAATCCACAGAACGATTGTTAAGGTTGTTAGCGATAGAGTTTGGAAAGTTTTTTCGCGCCATAACGCGAATGTGCTTCCGAGTGTGCCGGCGACAAGAGTGGCTGCGAATGTGATTAGAAGGACTCGCGCAACTTGGTCGTTCGAAACACCGCCAAATAATTGGACCGCTAGCAGCACGGGAAGGGATGCTAGGACCATGATGAGTGGCGTCAGTAAAGCTGCTAATAGTTTGCCGAGCACGAGTTGTTGGTTGGTGAGTTGGGTCAGAAGTAATAGGATGAGAGTACGTTTATCTTTTTCTTGGGCGACGGCACTGGCAGCTCCAAAGGCCGACAGGAAAACGAGTAGTGCTAATTGCAGGGGTGCGAGAATTTGAAAAAAAGTAGCGCCGAATCGAGCGAGGTCTCCGGGGCTCTGAATAACTTGCGTGCCCGCTAAAATCATCCACGACGTACTCATTAGAATCAGCAACGCGGTGACATAAATCGCGCGGAGTGCGTAATGGCGCGACCGTCGCGGCAATGTCATAGCTTCTCGAGTGAAAACTGGACCGAACAAGCTTGTACCTATGTTGTGGTTATTGTGAATGACAGTCGATGTAGCTAATGCGATTGTTTGCTTAGAACCTACACTACTTGTCGGCGTTTATGGGGTTTTAACTGAAGTGTACTCATTGATGGCTGAAACAGTCGTGGGTTAACCCATATTAGGTATTGTGAGGGCAGTGAAGGTATCTTTGCAGTGGAAGGTTTGTAAAATGCACGATATAATGTCTAAATCGGAATTAGATGTTATCTATGATATTTGTTGTTTCAAGAGAACTCTTGCAATACGTCGATAGATTAACAGTGGTTCAAAGAGTCTTTCGTAGGATTGCGAAGCTTTTATTTCAAAAAAGGTTGTTCATGAAAAGTCGATTTCTTATTTTTGTTGGTTTGATGATGGGATTGAGTCTGATAGCAGTCTCGCTAGAAGCGGTGGATACAGTTCCACCTTTGCCAAGCCGGTTTTCTGATGCCAACATTGATGAAGTACCAGATTTTCAAAAGCATGTTGTGCCTCTTTTGAGTCGCTTAGGGTGTAATGGCCGCGCCTGCCATGGGTCCTTTCAGGGCCGCGGTGATTTTCGTTTGTCGTTGTTTGGTTACGATTTTGCAGCGGATTTCAAGGAATTAAATGATCCTGATAGCCCTCGTATTGATACAGCGGATTCTGAGGATAGCTTGCTATTAACGATGCCGACCGATGCGGATATCCATGGCGGCGGTAAACGATTTGATCCCGCTGGTTGGGAATATCGCGTTTTACACAATTGGATTCAAGGTGGTGCCGCCTTTGATGGGGATAATGTTGCCAAGCTAACGCGTTTGGAAATTAGCCCCACGGAAATTCAGTTTTCAGCTACCGGCGAAGCGGAACAACTGACCGTGGTTGCTGTGTGGCAAGATGGGTTGCGCGAAGATGTTACTCCGTTAGTGCGGTTTACTACCAATGATGACGTGATAGCAGCGGTTGATGAAAACGGTTTAATTACGGCCGGCAGTGGTACTGGTGATACGCATGTGGTTGTCGCTTATGACAAAGCTGTGGTACCGATTCCGGTATTACGGGCAGTGGGTAAACTTGCAGGTCGACGATATCCCAAAGTGGAAACGCCGACACGCGTGGACGAATTAGTTGTTGAAAAACTCCGCAAACTAGGTATTGTGCCAGCGGCCCTGTCTACGGATGCTGAATTCTTGCGGCGTTTGTCACTCGATCTGACAGGTACCTTACCAACCGCCACCGCCGTTGAGGATTTCTTAGCGGATACGTCTAAAGATAAACGTTCCAAGAAAATTGATGCGTTGTTAGAAACTCCGGCCTATGCGGCTTGGTGGGCAACCAAATTATGTGACTTTACAGGCAACAACGATCAACAATTAACGAATACGTCTCCCGTACGTAATGCACCAGGTGAGATTTGGTATCGTTGGATCGAGCAGCGGCTTGCCAAAAACATGCCCTATGATGAACTCGCTGCGGGTATCATTTTAGCGACATCCAGAAAACCAAATCAATCCTACGTTGATTATTGTAAAGAAATGACTGAATTGCATGGTGATGATCGCGATCACAAAATTTCCCAAATGGAAACAATGCCATATTATTGGGCTCGGCGTGAGTTTCGAAATCCACCTGAACGAGCGATAAGTTTTGCCTATGCTTTTATGGGGATTCGCATTCAATGTGCTCAATGCCACAAACATCCATTTGATGTGTGGTCCAAGCAGGATTTTGCAGAATTCTCGAGCTTCTTCTCGGGTGTTGTTTTCGGCAATACGCCGGTTGGAGAAGATCGTACGGTTTATCAAAACATGCTCAAGGATTTAGGTATCAGTAAATTACGCGGAGGGGAACTACGGCGGGAGTTAACTAATAAAATACGAGCGGGCGAGACGGTACCGTTTCCCATGTTGTATACACGGGCACCCCGCAAAGTTGATGAGAATGGGCGTTCCAGCGGAAGTCCTTTGCAGGAAGCCTCTATTCTTGGAGGAAATGTTGTCCGGTTCGAGCGAGGTCAGGATGTTCGTGAACCCTTGATGCAATGGTTGCGTTCGAAAGAGAATCCCTATTTTGCAAAAGCGTTTGTCAATCGAGTGTGGGCTAATTATTTCAACGTTGGCATTGTCGACCCGCCCGACGATCTTAGTTTGGCAAATCCACCTAGCAATGCAGCGCTACTGGATTACCTGACACAAGGATTTTTGGATCATGATTTTGATATTAAGTGGTTGCAGCGGGAAATAATCAACAGTCGTACGTATCAATTGAGTTGGCAAACCAATGAAACTAATCAAGCGGATGATCGCAACTTTAGTCATCAAGTCCCACGGCGTTTGCCAGCTGAAGTAACTGTCGATGCAATTGCCATGGCAACAGCTTCTGACCAAGAAGCTCAGCGGTTACATGCGGAGATGAAGGGACGGGCGATTTCAATCGCTTCATCCAGTGAACGGTTCTTGCAAGGTAATAATTCAGCTACATTTGGCTTGATGGTGTTTGGCCGCTCGACTCGTGAAAGTAGTTGTGAATGTGATCGCAGTGACGATCCTACTTTATTGCAGACGGTCTATTTGCAAAACGACCAAGATGTCTATCGTTTATTGGATCGCCGCAATACAGGGTGGTTGTACCAAGTTTCGCAGGAAAACAAGTGGGCTATGACCGGAGTTGGTCGCGCAAATAATAGCTCAAATTCAACATCCAAAAAGCCGCCAGCAAACTATGCACAATTGATGCAGAGTCTAGAGAAACGGATCGCTTATTCTCGAAAACAGGGCAATGCCGCCTTGGTTAAATCATTGCAAGAACGACGTAGAATGTACGTGCAGCGATTTGGACCACCAAATTCAGCTGACCAAGAAGAGCCAGTTGAAGATAACTCAAACGATGAAAACATCGTGCGGCGGGTGCTTGGTGCGGATGAAATCGTCAAGCAGGCGTATTTGCGAACACTTAGCCGCTATCCGAATGAACAGGAATTGGCGAAGTGCGTTAAGTATATTAATGAATCGGAAGATACGATAAATGGCGTCCGCGGAGTGTTGTGGGCATTACTAAATACAAAAGAATTTGTTGTTAACCATTAGGGAAAAATATGACTATTCACAAGACATGTGATGGTGTACGCCGCCGCGATTTTTTACAGATTGGTGCAACCGGAATTGCCGGCGTGAATTTGGCGGGCTATTTAAGTATGGCTCAAGCCGATGAACTTGCCGCATCCCAAGGTAAAAATGCGATCTTTGTGAACTTACCAGGTGGCCCTTCACATATGGACACCTTTGATTTGAAGCCTGATGCACCGGTTGAATTTAGAGGGACTTTTAATCCGATAAAAACCAATGTGGCCGGAATTGAGATTAGCGAGCATCTGCCAAAGTTAGCGCAATGTGCCGATAAGTATGTGGTCTTGCGGGGTGTTAGTCACACGCTGGGCGCTCACCGCTTGGGCAGTGAATATGTCAACACGGGAAACCGACCACTCGCCTCACTAGAATATCCAGGCTATGGCGCAGTGGTAACTAAGGAACTAACGCAATCATCCAAAATCGCAGATGTGCCACCGTTTGTAGCGATTCCCCGCAGTGCACAACAAGCAGGGTTCTTGGGTGTTCAATATGCACCACTTAATACAGGCGCGACACCACGTCCAGGACAACCGTTTTCGGTTCGAGGAGTGACACTGGGAAATGGATTGACTGTTAATGAAGTCACGAAGAGACAGAACCTGCTGACCGATTTGGATACGGTGTTTAAGAAAGCAGAGCAGAACAATCAGCTACTCAAAGGCATGAATGAGTTTGACAAGCAGGCGCGTGCGATGATTACTTCCAAGGCAGCGCGAGAAGCATTTGACATTAATCGCGAACCTGAATCGTATGCCAAGAAGTTTGGCACGACGCCCTTTGGTATGAGTTGTTTGCTAGCAACACGCTTGGTGGGGGCTGGTGTGAAATTCGTGACAGTCTCCTACGGTGGTTGGGATACGCATCGAGATAATTTTACAACGTTGAAGACTCGGCAGTTACCAGCATTTGATCAAGGCCTAGCAGCATTATTTACAGGCTTAGCGGAAAAGGGCTTGCTCGAGTCGACTGTTGTATATGTGACGGGTGAGTTTGGTCGCACGCCAAAAATAAATACTAGAACCGCTGAAGGCGGCCGCGATCACTATCCACGGTGTATGTTCATGTTGCTTGCTGGAGGTGGAATTCAAGGCGGTCAAGTAATAGGCAAAAGTGATGCGAAAGCAACCGCACCGGCTGATGCAGGCATTTCTCCTGACGATGTTGCCGCCACTTTTTATCAAGCAATGGGAATTGACCATACTAAGGAATATCACAGTGGTACGGGTCGACCGATTACTATTGTTCGCAACGGCACGCCAATTAAACAAGCCTTTGCTTAACCCTTACAAATTCGATGTCACAGCCGTGACGCTATTGAGCCAAATGTCAGCAGTGATGACATTTGGCTCTTTTTTTGATTTTAGTCCGGAAATCGTCGCTATTCATTCTCTTAAATTATAGAGACATCTTTTTACTTTTGAGAAGGGGAGTGATTTGTTATGCGTGTTTTGCAAAATCGAAATAGGTGGTTTGATTGTGGATTGAGTGGCGTAGTGTTGTTTGTTGTGGTTGCGGCGATCGGCGCAACAGGGATTGCTTTCGGGCAGCAGCCAGCGATTCAAGTGAAGACGGGTCAAGTCGTTCAGCAACGCTCGATTGATTTAGGCAGCAAGCGTCAAGCGGCGGTGACTGTACAGTCAGCACCCCCAGTTCAAACGCCGGTGCAGAAGAAATTCACGCGGCGGTTGCCGACGTATTATTCTAAAGTCGTTAACGATCAACAGCGACAATATATCTATTTGTTGCAATGGCGGTACGAACAGGAAATTCGTAAATACGAAGCGCACCTAAAAAAGTTAGTTTTGCATCGTGACAAAATGATTTACAACGTATTGTCACCTCAACAAAAAGAGCAGCTCAAAAAGTTGCATCACTAGGGCTTATCTCTACTGATGGTCTTTGGTTTTATAGGTGTGGGTTGAAGGTTGCCGTCACGATCCACACTCGCGCGAGATTTTAATCGTTCGTCGATCCATGATTGGTTGACGAATTTGCGCATCAAGTTCCAGAAGTTGAGGTGTAGGATGCGTTGGGTATCCGCCGGTAATGTATCCGGCAAGGGTGTGCCGTCCGCCGCGGTAAATTTATCCCACTCTAGTCGTAGATCCCAATCGTTCATCTTTGCGGCGACGTTGATGCGTTCTCGTATTCGCAATGCCCACATGCCACCAAACATGTCACGGTAATCGAGCCAAACCTGATCTTCCACTCGCATCTTACTTCGGTCCGGTTTACGCAAAGCAAGCATGGCAATGAGTGCTGCAATTGCGAAACCCAATCCCCATGGTACCATTGCCGTGGATTGGATTTGTAACCAACTTGGTAAATGCGAGTTGACTAAGGCAAATTGCGCACAACCTATTAGGATTCCACAGATCCAAAATCGACCTAGAATAATATTTATGCTCGACACGAATATCAGAATCATCATAAACCAAGCTCGGATTCCTTGTGTGTCATAATTTTGGCCGGGCCTGACAATGACTGCTTCGAGTGCAGGCAAAACCAGAATGAACCAAAGCGTGATTACAACCATTTCCCACATTCGATTTTGTGGACGTCGAGCACCCAATAAAGACATAAAAGGGCAGAAGATTAATGAGTGTGCGCTGTATTGAATAGCCTCATGCCAATGACGGTCCGTCGCGGATAGCCCTTC
>JABJJO010000029.1 GCA_018660825.1 Planctomycetaceae bacterium
AGCATTTCGCTTACTTGTCAAAGGATCGTTAATGGAATTCTATCTTGACGATATCCTGATCGAAAGCTTCGCACTGCCAGCCAATGCTACCGGCCGTATTGGACTGATCAACGCGGAGGATACCATGGACACACTGAAAGCTTGGAATTAGTTTCAAGCTCAACTGAATCAGGCAGAATAATAGTTTGGAGCGTACCCGTAAATGCGCCGCTCAAAACCGGCGTTGGCAATAGAAAACGGTCAGTGCGGTAACAGAGAACGAATGAGATAGTGGAAATGAATATGCGACGGATAATTAGAAGCGTTCTTGTAGGTGCCATTGTAGGCTGCTCCACGGCGTCGGCTCTAGCTGACGTCAACCTAAATAGCCTGTTCACCGACAACATGGTACTACAACGGGACATCCCAGCAAAGGTGTTTGGAACGGCCGATGATGGCGAAAACGTGATCGTTTCAATCAATGGGCAGATCGCGAAAACGACTGCGAAAGGCGGCGAATGGCTGGTAGCGCTCAAGCCCATGAAGGCAGGAGGTCCACATCGGTTGACCATCGAAGGAAAGAATACGCTCATTTTGCAAAATGTTCTGTTCGGCGATGTCTGGCTTTGCACTGGACAATCCAATATGGATTTTGATTGTTCATGGTTTGCCTCACCGGATGGTCGCCAGGACGATTACCTCCACGAATATGGAGTTCAACGCAAGAGGTACATAGAAATTGCCAAGAACGCAGCAAGGTACAAAAATCTAAGAATGTTCGTTGCCGAAAAAAGGCCGGGAGCAAAGAGAGCGGGACTGGAGGCCGTAAAGGATTTTGATCAGTCCTGGCAGGTGAGTTCTGAGAAATACACGCTCCTGACCTCGGCAATGGGTTATGTCTTCGGACTGAGACTTCACCAACACCTCAACATTCCCATTGGGCTTATCGACACCAACAAAAGCGGCTCGCCGATCGAGACCTGGATGTCAGCTGAGGCGTTGAAGGCAGCCGGGCTTAAGGCCGGAGCCGAATCCCATTACAACGGCAATATCTTTCCCGTTCAGAAGTTCGCCATCAAAGGTGTCATCTGGTATCAGGGCGAGAGCAACGCTACGACCGTCGAGTCGAGTATCGCCTATGGGAGAACTTTTCCTACGATGATCGAGTCTTGGCGCAAGGAGTGGGGGCAAGGCGACTTCCCATTTCTCTATGTTCAACTGGCGGGCTGGGATTGGAATGAGTCAGTAAGGCGCAATTGGCCGTTACTGCGCGAGTCGCAGGATAAGGCCCTCGCACTGCCAAATGTTGGCGCTGCTCTGGCCATCGACAAGGGCTCTCG
This sequence comes from Planctomycetaceae bacterium, assembly GCA_018660825.1. Taxonomy (GTDB): domain Bacteria; phylum Planctomycetota; class Planctomycetia; order Pirellulales; family Pirellulaceae; genus UBA721. The sequence continues at coordinate 1,320 of JABJJO010000029.1, forward strand.
TCGCAACATTCACCCCATCCACAAAATCATTGTCAGCGAGCGTTTGGTGTTGGCTGCACGGAAATATGGCTATGGCGAGGACTTGGTATACAGCGGGCCGAAGTACAAATCACACGAGGTCAGAGGCGGCAAAGTCGAGGTCGTCTTCGACCATGTTGGCGGGGGCTTGTTCAAGAAGGCGTTTCAGATCGAAGATGTCAAAACCACCCGCGCCAAACTGGAGGGTTTCGAACTGAGTGCAGATGGGGACACGTACTTTCCTGCGGAAGCGACGATTCAGGGTGATAAAGTCGTTGTTTCAAGCGATACCGTGAAGAATCCCAAACACGTTCGTTACGCCTGGACCGGCTTCCCGAAGGCCAATCTCTTTAATAAGTCGGATCTGCCTGCCCATCCGTTCCGAACCGACGGCGCGGACAGCTCGGCTACCGATCCCGCATCAAACTAGTAGCTCTGATGCTTGAAACAACAACGGCCACCCCAAAGGATCCCATCATGTACAAATCTTCCACAAGCCGCCGTGACTTTCTGAAAAAATCTGCGGTCGCCTCAGCCGTACCAGTGGCTAGTTTTGCTGTACCTTACTTTGCCTGGACCGAGAAAGCGTATCCAAACTTCGCGAAGAACGATCGCATTGCCGTCGGGGTGATTGGCTGCGGTGCGATGGGAAAGGGCGATGCGGGGCGGGCGAAGTTTCACGGCGCGGATATCGTGGCGGTTTGTGATGTCGACTCGACCCACACGGACATCGCCAACAAGAAAGTGGCCGACGGTAAGGCCGACAAGTACTCCGACTATCGCAAACTTCTGGAGCGCGATGATATCGGTGTGGTGATCGTCGCCACGCCCGACCATTGGCACACGCGCCCGCTGATCGACGCCATCAAGGCAGGCAAGGAAGTCTATTGCGAAAAACCACTGACGCTCACCGTCGGCGAGGGCGAGCTCGTGCAGAAGGTGTTTGCCGACCACCCAGACCGTATTGTTCAGGTCGGCACACAACAACGTAGCGATGTAGTGTTTTTTCTCAAGGCGCTCGCGTTGGTGCAGGAGGGACGTCTCGGGAAAATCAAGCGAGTGCAATGTGCCGTCGGCGCAACGCCCGCCACGATGGATTATAAAAAGACCCAGCCGCCGGCCCATTTGAATTGGGACAACTGGCTCGGGCAAACACCCAAAGTCGATTATATTCCCGAGCGGTGCCACAACAATTTCCGCTGGTGGTACGAATACTCCGGCGGTAAAATGACCGATTGGGGAGCACATCACGTCGATATCGCCCGTTGGGTAATCGGCGATGAGGCAGGCGATGGCCCCGTGAGAATTACAGGTACGGCAACGCACTCGGTGCCGTTTAAGGACGGGTACCCCACGATCGACAACCAGTACAACACGGCCCAGGAGTTTAACATCACCTGCAAGTTTTCCAGCGGTGTCGAATTAGTGATGCGTCACGACACCGACAATGGAATTCTGATCGAAGGCACCAAGGGACGTATCTTCGTCAATCGCGGCAAGCTGACGGGCAAACCGGTCGAAGAGATCGAAAACAATCCGCTTCCGTCCGACGCCTTGAAGAAGGTGTACAAAGGCGTCGAGCCCTACACCGACAACAAATGGGGTTGGTCCAACCATTGGCATCAGTATCTCGACTGCGTCCGCGAGCGTCGCGAGCCAATCTCCGACGTCGCCAGCCACTTGCAGGCGATCGACCTTTGCCACATGGCGAACCTTTGCATCCGCCTCGGCGAACCGATTCGCGCCGACGATCCGACAAAAGTCAAAGGCCGACCGCTGACTTGGGATCCGGCCAAACGCCTGTTCGTCGCCGACGAACAGGCCAGCAGTTTTCTCAAGCGAAAGCAGCGAGCGGGTTACGAGATCGTCGGTTAAATCCCCGTGAACCAGATACGGCAACAGCCAGTTGCTACCGTGTCCCGCTCCGCACAACGCAACAACTGGACAGGTCCCAAGACTGTCCGCTATAACTACGGTCTCCGGGTCGTCGTTGCAGCCGACAGGTAGCATTGAGACAAGACCCTAGCAGCTTGTTGAAAAAATCCGATGTGTAGGGATTCAACTTTGGGACGATATGAGTATGAACAACTATTCCTTACCATTTGCTGGAGCCGACATTTTTATGATCAAGAAAACGTGCCTCTTTGCTTCTCTCCTGCTGATTACTTCAACAATCGCATGCATCTCACTTGCCGCTGAAACCGACAGCTCGGGTACCGATCCCGCCGTCCGCATGAAGGCCTGGGATCACCACGTGAAGCTGAGAGAATCGTCGATTTTCAAGGATGTCGCGTGGACGGCTGTTGGTCCCCGCATACAGGGAGGCAAGATTGAAAGTATTTGGTCAGTCAAGAAACGTAAATCGACCATCTATGCCGGAGCCGGATCAGGCAACCTGTGGAAATCGGTGAACAACGGCACAACCTGGAAGCCGGTCTTCGAAGGCGAATCCACATTCTCCGTTTCTGTCGTCACTGTATCCGACGACGATCCCAACCTGGTCTGGGTTGGCACGGGCGAACCTCACATGGCCCGTAGTTCATTTGCCGGGACGGGGGTTTTCAAGTCGACCGACGGGGCCAAGTCGTGGAAGCACATGGGGCTTACCGACACGCACCATATTGGCAGGGTGCTGATCGATCCGAAGGATTCGAATATCGTGTACGTCGCGTCTCTGGGACACCAGTACACCTACAACAAGCAACGCGGCGTGTTCAAGACCACCGACGGCGGAGAGACGTGGAAGAAAGTCCTTTATATCTCTGAGAAGGTTGGCGTCGTGGAAGTCGCCATCGACCCGTCCGACAACAAGACATTGTATGCCGTTGCCTGGGAGCGCGACAGGAAGGCTTGGGATAATGTCGTTGCCGGTCCCGGTAGCGGAATCTACAAGTCGACCGACGCGGGCGAGACGTGGAAGCTTCTGACCAAGGGGCTTCCTACCGGTGAGAAGGTTGGCAGAATGGGCATCGCTATCGCGCCCTCCAACCCGAATGTTCTTTACATTATCTGCGACCACCGCGGCGTGGGGGGCGAAGTCTATCGTTCCGACGACAAAGGCGAAAGCTGGCGGAAGACCCATGAGGGCACCGTCAAGACCGGAATCGGTTATGATTTTTGCCTCATCAGGGTTTTGCCGGACAATGAAGACGAGATTTTCATCTGCGGTTTTAACCTTCTCTATTCAGCCGACGCAGGCAAGACCCACACCAGTATCTCCCAACGCACAATTCCCATGCTGTCGTATAAAGCCCGCCGCGTCACTCCCCATTGCGACAATCACGACATGTTCATCGATCCCGACGATCCCGATCGGGTCATGCTCGGTACCGACGGCGGACTCTATATATCGCATGATCGGGCCAAGACGTGGCTCCACGTCAATACGCTCCCCATCGCCGAGTTCTACGCCATCTCGGTGGACGCACGTGAGCCGTACAAGATCTGGGGCGGCACCCAGGATAACGGCGTGCTTGGAGGCGAGGCGAAACCGATGACCCCCGGACTGGAGCACTGGGAGTGGGACCACGGCGGCGACAACTACGTTACATTGATTGACCCGAACGATCTCGATACTATGTATCTTGAGGGCATAGGTGGCTCGATGGCGCGAAAAAACCTGGAGACAGGTAAGGCTCGCGGCATCAGGCCCGGCCCGGCACCGGACGGAAAGAGATTGCGATTCAACTGGATGACTCCCTTTATTCTTTCGCATTACGACTCCAAGACGCTCTACGCCGGCGCCAACATGCTTTTCAAGAGCCAGAACCGGGGCGACAAGTGGACATGCATAAGCCCCGACCTGTCAACCAATCCGGGCCCGGAAAGGCAAGGAAACGTTCCCTTCGGAACAATAACCGACATCTCCGAATCCGCACTGCAGCAGGGCTTGCTCTATGTTGGTACGGATGACGGACAACTGCATGTGACGAGGGACGACGGCGCTACTTGGACAAAGATCAACAGCGGCCTGCCGAACAGATGGGTCAGTCGCGTTGTCGCATCGAAGTATGATGAGGGTACGGTGTTTGTTTCACTGACGGGATACCGTGAGGACGATTTTGAGGCATATCTATATATGTCGACCGACTTCGGTGAGACATGGAAGTCAATTGTCAACAACATGCCCTCAGAATCGATCAACGTGATACGCGAAGACCCGACTGATAAGGACATTCTGTATGTCGGTACCGAATTGGGTGCCTACTGCTCCATTGACAGGGGGAAAACATGGCACTCGCTCTGCAAGACGCTACCGACCTGCGCAGTGCATGATCTTGCAGTGCATGCGGGGACCGGCGACCTTGTCGCAGGCACTCATGGCCGAAGCGCTTTTGTTCTCCCGGCAAAGGAAATTCATAAGATGAAACAGGAGATGGCGAAGTAGCCCTCAACATGAAGCTCTCCAAGCTAACCCGCGTGTCGCATCGTTGGGGGTCCATCATTGCCCTGCTGCCGTTAATGATTATCATCGCCTCCGGCATTATCCTGCAATTGAAGAAGGTATCACCCTACATCCAGCCGCCGACCCAACACGGTGCCGGGACATCACCCGCAATCGGCTTTGAGCTCATTCTCGAGGTAGCGAAGACCGTCCCTGAGGCAGAGATTCAGTCTTGGGAAGATGTTGACCGGCTAGACGTTAGACCCGGCGAGGGCGTGGTCAAGGTGCGGTGCAAGAACCGCTATGAGGTCCAGATCGACACCCAGACAGGCCAGATCCTGCAGGTGGCCGTCCGCCGCTCCGACCTAATCGAGAGCATTCATGACGGCACGTACTTTCATGACAGTTTCAAACTCTGGGTGTTCCTGCCAGCGGGTTTGATCCTCGCGGTTCTCTCGATCACAGGCCTGTATCTCTTCTGCTTACCACATCTTGCCAAGCGGAGGCAGCGCCGGAAGAAACTGGCAGCGAGTAACTGATCGTGTCCCCCTGCCCAGCGCATCATCAACGACAACGCGGTGAAGCCTTTTTCTCGGTATTCACGCGGGTTGCCAATCGCAACATCAGTTGATTCACTTGAAAATCCAATTCTTGCTGAATGGCGTCCGGTACAAATAGTCGGTCGCTTCAGGAAAACAGTGTAGTTCGACTCTTATATGCTATATTGGCAACTCCGGAAATTGCCGGGAGTTACCCATTCATTGAATCCCGCTGGCAATCCTGAAATCACCTCGTAATTCTTGATCACATCGTTGAAACAAGACGCATTACGCGCCCTATTGGGTCTTATATTTTGTTTTATTATGAACTTAATCTGTCCAGTTTCTCTATCGACGGGAGTAAAGGGTTGTGAATGATCAATATGACGAAAAACGGACTGCTTCGAACGACGACGAGCGTTACGAAGTTTTTGTGAAACTCTTGGTGGAACATGAACCACGAGTTCGTTCGTTTCTGCGCGGATTGCTGCCGACGTGGAATGATGTTGAGGAAGTTACTCAGGAGGCGAGTTTAGTTGCGTGGCGGAAATTTGATGATTTTGAAAAAGGCACATCGTTTGGCGGATGGCTATTCACAATCGCTCGGTTTGAGGCTTTGAAGTATCGACGCCGAGTGGCTCGAAGCCCATTGGTGTTTGCCGGTGATGTTTGGGATCTGCTAGCCGAAGAAGCCAGTGGAGAGGAAACACAGCAGGTTCGTCGGCGACACTTGGAAATTTGCCTTGCTAAGCTGGAACTTTCTAAACGGGATCTGCTATTGAATGTCCATACGTCTGGTGTCGTGATGAGAAAAGTGGCGTCGCAATCGGGGAAAAGTGAGCAGGCTTTCTATAAGATCATACAGCGTTTACGTAAAGTCGTGCTCGACTGTGTTTTGAAGTCGATTGAGCTGGAGAACGCATAATGTCCAATTCAAATCTTGAGCAACGGATCGCCGCTTGGCTCGAGGGTCGTATCAGCGAAGCAGATTCTGAAACACTGCAGCAGGAATTGCGTGACTCTGTCGAGGCAAGAACGACTTTTAAACGGTTCGCCCAGCTCGATGCGGTCCTTCGTGAAGTTGCCGATACCGAGAGTATCGGGATGATTTCACAAGCCAGTGGCTCAAGTGCTCCGATCCAGAAGACAACAACCATCCACTATATTAAAGGGGCACTGGCAATCGCTGCGGGAATTGCAGTCATGTTGACGGTAAACTTGTACTACCAGTATGTGAACGCCAACCGCAACATCGCACGGATTACTGGCCTCAACGGAACACTGAGCTGGATTGGCGACGGTGGCCAGATTGTTCAGGGTGATACCTCACAGCAAACGTCGACACGTTGGTCGAACACATTAAGTGAGGGAGCTGAGTTGCCCGGTGGAACAATTGAAGGAATGGCACCGGACTCGTGGTTCAAATTGAAGTTCCACGACGGCTCGACAGGCATGATCTCTGGTGATTCGATACTCACTTTTTCCGATCAAGGGCAGAAGGAATTGCGACTAAGACAGGGGCGATTTTCAGCCGATGTGATGCCACAACTTGAAGGCAAACCGATGCTGATTCACACGTCGGTGGCCGTTCTCAAAGTGATCGGAACGCAGTTTGATGTTGAGGCAGGGCCTGAATCGACGATGCTTTATGTCCGAGAGGGCATAGTCCAAATGCTTCGGGTTCATGACGGAAAAATGGTCGATGTGCCTGCAAACCATCGCGTAGTCACCACCGCGAACAGCGACATGTTGCTGCAGTTCGTCGCGCCTGAGCGGATGTGGATCCAAACGCCGGTTTGGGAGAACATCTCAAGCTCTGGTGATCAGAATTCGATTGCTACGCAAGAAATTCACGATCACGACGGTACTCGGAATCTCTTAGTATCAGAAGAGGCCGCAAGATTGCCAGCGCAAGATACTGAGTACACCATCCGTAGTGGTGATTTATTCGAGTTCCGCTTCGTATGGATGGCTGGCATGTGGTGGACACCCCAGGACCAGATCGCGCTCAAATTGTTCACGACTGACAACGACCTGATCAGCGGCACTCCAACCACTTTCGCGACGATACTTTCTGGAACATTGATCGACGCCAGGGCGTACGAATCCGCCTCAGGCAGTGCAACTGCCACAGCGACGGAAGCCCGAAAGAGACTGTTTATCGCGATCGATACGGAAGATGGGGGGGGAGAACTCAATGGAATCGCTCATTTAGATAACTTCCAGTTACAGGTAACACATTTTCCCGAGCCAGGATTGCCTCGCCTGGACGACTTTCGATTACAGGGAACCCCCTTTCCCGACCCTCTTCCCCCACCCGCCGCTGAAATTATCATCGGGGGAAATATTCGTAATGGAAATTTCAACGAGAATTAATTTGACAATAGCCTGTCTAGATCCTCCACCGACGGGAGTAATAGTACAGATGAGTGATCTTCAAACGTCAAGGAACCAACCGTGATTCATCCAAATCGATCATACCTGAATTTATTTTCGCCTTTTCTGCTGGTAGCAGCCATTGTGACAATTGCGCTGCTGCCCTTTGAGCCAGAAGCATCCGGCCAAGCGGAAAAAGGTGCGTCTTCGGAGGACTGGTTCATTAAATCGGATAAGGACAGGAATGAAAAGCTGCAGACGGGCATTAGCGGTGGTGAAAAACGCGATATCATTCCCACGTTGCCTGGTATGCCGATTCCGCAATCCGAGCGGAAGAAGCCACCGTCGCCTGATTACCTCCTTGGAAAAGTGAAGTGGGGCAGTGGTGCGGTTATCGGTAAGGAGCTGACCGAGGATTGGAATCTAGCCTCCAATGATATGCTAGAGTTTCATAAGCTGGCGCGCAGCAGGGACTTTAAATATATGCCCACCCAAATGTCGCTCGCCGAGTTTAGCTACGATCCTGCCCTGATGCCGGCGGTCCTTCTGAGTGGTGTTCGTGAGCTGAAGTTCACGCCGACTGTGATTAACAAACTGCGTCAATACGTTCTTGATGGTGGGATGATTGTCTGTGACTCGGTTTATGGTTCTCCTTGGTTCTATGAATCGTCTCTCAAGATGTTTGATGATATGTTCCCTGAATCGAGATTTCGGGTACTGCCTGCGGATCACCCCCTCTATCACATTTCCTCTGATATTGATCAGGTCACCTATCGAAGTGGTGGAAAGGGAGAGAAAGGTAAACCGTTCTTTGAAGGTCTCTATATTGGCAGTCGAATTGGGGTCTTGGTATCTAAATACGGTCTTGGGTGTGGTTTGTCTGGTGAGATGAAAGTCTTTGATGAGCTGGAAAAGAAGGGCCTTAAGCCCAAAGCATACAGTATACATAGCGCCCGCCAGATCGGTGAAAATCTCGCGCCATACATCGTTGGCTATGGGCGTGTGGGTGAAGCGGAAGGCAAGGCGGAGTTGTTTGGTGGGATTGATCAAAATGCTCCAACTTCCGAATTTGTCTTCGCCCAAGTCAAGCACGATGGCCATTGGAATACCCATCCAGGCGCGGCGCGACAGTTGTTAACCCGGCTTGAAAACGATTCGGCAATTCCCGTGAACCTCAAACGCGTGTCTGTCGACCTCGAGCGAGGCGACACATCAGCCTATCCGTTTCTGTTCTTTACGGGCCTGGACGATTTTGTTCTGACCACCAAGCAGATCCGAACCTTGCGTAAGCACGTCGATCAGGGTGGAACCCTGGTGATCAATAATGGGTTAGGGCTAGCCACGTTTCATCAGGCGGCCGTCCGAGAGATGCGCCGCGTCTTCCCAGCAGACGAATTCAGGCTGTTGCCACAAACGCACGAGATATTCAGTTCGCTTCATACAATTACGAAAGTGCAATACACCCCGACTCTCATAAAAGATCAGGGAGATACGCTACAAGGGCGACCCGTGCTATTTGGAGTGAAAATCAAAGGAAAGTTGCGAGTCATTTACAGCCCTTATGATCTCGAAGGAGGTTGGAACGAGGTTCGTTATCCTTTGAGTCGCGGGTATCAATCTGATTCAGCGAACAAGCTTGGTAGCAATATTATCATGTTTGTTATGACACATTGAGGTTGACCGTTGAAGCGATCAATAACTTGTTTGATCATCTGAAGTTTAATTTGTGTGTGCTCGCGAATCGCGGGGCAAGGGAGTTTTCATGGCGCCATCTGAAGAGACAAAAACGCATCCTGACGAGGGATCGGTTTCACTTCCGATTGACCTGTCACCACGTGCCGTGGAAGAAGACAGTTCCTTTGAAGATGAGTTGCTAGACGACACACTAGAGTTGGTAGCGGACCTAGCTGAAACGCGTACTCGTCTACTAGCAGAGGTAGGACAGATCATCGTAGGACAGAAGGACGTGCTTGATCAAGTCCTGACTGCCCTATTTGCCAAGGGGCATTGTGTGATGACTGGTGTTCCCGGGCTTGCCAAAACACTGATGGTCAGCAGTCTCGCTAAAACCCTGTCTCTTGATTTTAAGCGGATCCAATTTACCCCGGACCTGATGCCGACAGATATCACCGGGACCATGGTGTTGGCAGATGGTGATCAGGGACACCGTTCCTTCACATTTCAGAGTGGCCCGATTTTCACCAACATGTTGCTCGCTGATGAAATCAATCGTACGCCTCCTAAGACGCAAGCCGCGTTGCTGGAGGGCATGCAGGAAAGGCATGTGAGCGTGGGCGGAGTGACGTACCCATTACCCGAGCCCTTTCTCGTATTGGCCACACAGAATCCAATTGAACAAGAAGGGACCTATACGTTGCCGGAAGCGCAACTGGATCGTTTTTTGTTCATGATCAATGTCGATTACCCCTCAATGGAAGAAGAACAGGAAATCCTCATCAAGACCACGGTCGATTCGATTCCCCGCCTAGCTGCCATGCTTACCCGTGAGCAGATAATGCGGTTTCAGAACCTGGTTCGACGAGTCCCAGTAAGTAAGTACGTGGCGAACTACGCCGCTCGTCTTGCGCGGTCAACGCGTCCCAGTGACTCCATCGCCCCTGACTTCATTCCAAAATGGGTGCAGTGGGGTTGCGGTCCCCGAGCCGGACAGGCTTTGTTACTAGCGGCGAAATCCCACGTGCTGCTGAGTGGACGGTTCAATGTGTCTGTGCAGGACATTCGCAAGTTTGTTCATCCTGTCTTCCGCCATCGCTTTGGTTTGAACTTTACCGCAGTCAGTGAGGGCTACGATACGGACACCATTATTGACTGGCTGCTCGAGGCAGTGCCGGTGATTCAGGATGACGAAGCCAAGGCCGGGTTCTTTGGAAGACTCCTGGGCGGAAAAAAGAAAGCATCGGTGAAATAATATGGCTACGAAAGCGGATACTTATCAATTCCTGCCGTCACAGATGGCCGACCATCTCGGGAATTTGCAGATCGGTGTTACCAAGCGGATGGACGTTGGGTTGCAAGGGCGACACCGCTCTTCGACATTTGGGTCTTCTGTCGAGTTTGCTGAATATCGGGAGTACATGCAAGGAGATCCGATTGAGCGGATCGACTGGAATGTCTATGCCCGCACCGACAAGTACGTGATTCGTCGCTTCCACGACGAAGTTAATATCCGAGCGAACATTTTGCTCGATACCTCCGAGAGCATGTCCTTCCAGAATATGGGGTCGATGTCCAAGATGGACTACGGATGTCATCTGGCTGCGGCTTTGATGTATGTCATGGTCAACCAGGGCGATTCAACCAGCTTGATCACCTTTGATGATGATTTACGAGAAACGTACGAGCCAGCCGCGACCTTCGGTGCACTTCGTCCGCTGCTGCATGGCCTCGAGGAAATTAAGCCGGCGGGGGAAAGTAACATTCAGCAAGCGCTGTCGAGGGCGACTGAATTTATCCAGGGACGGTCGCTTGTTGTCGTCATCTCCGACTTGTTACAGGACCCGCGCGAAACGCTCAAGGGTATCGGAAGTCTGTGTTACGCGGGGCATGACGTGACGGTCTTTCATGTGTTGGACCCGGCCGAAATTCGCCTGCCTCAAGAGGGCTTGATTGAGGTCGAGTTTCTTGAAACCCGCGATAAGATGAACGTCGATATTGGAGAGTTCCGTGAGTTGTACCTGCAGAGAGTTCGAGAGTACTTAGACGAGGTTCGTATCGGCTGCACCAACGAAGGAGCCAACTATTTGTTGGTCGATACCTCGACAGACATCCACGATGCTTTATTGAAAAGGGCAACAAACTGATGATACCAGGTGCCTCACTCTTTTTATATTTACTTCCACTAGCCGCCGCACCCGTGCTGTTTCATCTGTTGATGCGACGGCAACGCAAGACGATATTGTTTTCCACCAGGATGTTTTTTGACAGCATGAAACCCCGACTTTCTTTTCATCGAAAGTTTCGGGAGCCGCTGCTGCTGGCGGCCAGAACTCTGCTGCTCTTGTTTCTGTTGCTCGCCCTAGCTCGCCTGTCAGTTCCAGAAATGGGGAATGTCCTGGGATTAAGCGGTGAACAGGCTGTTGTAATTATCGTCGATAACTCAAGTTCGATGGACGGAGTCGTCGAGGGCAGTGATCGCACCAAGCTAAATGTGGCTCTGGAGGGCGCACGTGCTCTGCTCAAGAATATGGATCCGCGTGGAAAGGCAGCCATCGTGTTATTAGTGCCCGAATCAAGTGCCGACCGATTTGGTGGCATGACCACCGATAAAGATACGCTACTGAGTTTCCTTCAATCTATTCAAGCTACTGCAGCGACCGGTGATTCTGCGAAAGCGTTACTGCGGGGGACAGCACTGCTCAAGGAAGTGTCATCCGCCGGAGGCGGTTCACTGCATGTGTTTACCGACCTCCAAGAAGCAGAATGGAAAGATCCTGTCCTGGCGGCTGATGATATGAATGGGAACGCTCAAATTTTCGTGCATCGAGTACCCACCCCTGAATCCACTTTGCCGAACATCTGTCTGCTCAGAGTAACTGTGTCATCGCGGCGGATTCTGCCGAATCAGCCGTATTCTTTGGAAGTCTTGCTGCGGAATGACAGTGATAAAGATTTTCAGGTCCGCGTTAACCGCAAAGACTCTGAGCATAGCGTTACGGAGAACATCAATGTCGAGATTGGTGCCGGCGCGCAGAAGCTTGTGAAGTTACCGCTCCATCCGAAAACTCCGGGCCGCCATTGGGCCCGCATCTGGATTGAAGGCGATGGATTTGATGGCGATAACCGTGTCTTAGTCCCCTACATTTGCGAGAAAAAAGGGGGTGTCTATTTTCTAGGAGACCAGTTACTTGGCGACCGGGCGGCAGGCACCTTTGGCTTACTCCCATTGGCCTTGTCTCCTAGTGGTGATGGCCGTTTCACTTCCTTAGTACCCAGCTTTTTATCCCGAGACACCATCAAAAGTCGGATGCAACAAAAGACGCCGATGCTGGTGGTCTTGACTTGGGCGGATGCGTCAACGTTGGACGAGGAAACGAACGCACTTTTGGATCAATACACGCTGGGTGGCGGAAACATTCTAATACTACCAGCCGTCGATGCCAGTAAATCAACCAGCCAAACACCCGCATGGCTGGGAGCGAAACTAGAGCCTTTGAAATCGATGCCAATCAGCGTACCATTGCATGTGGCCAATCCGACTTCCCCATTCTGGTCTGATATCCGCGGGCTGGACGGACGAGTTCGCATCGGAAACGCTTTTGTAAAACAGTACTATCCGATTTCGCTGACACAAGATGCCGGCTACGTTCCTTTACTGAGTGCTAATGATGACCGTGCTCTGTTGGCGATTCGTAAACATGGAAAAGGCCAGATTGTTGTCAGCGGCATGGCCTACGGGCGTACGGGTAACTGGAGTACACTGCCGCGACAAAAGATCTTTCTGGTAATGGCTCAGCCGATTGCTTTGGGTGCTGTGTCCAGCTTAGCAAATGAAAGTCAGTCGATTGTCGCGGGCCAGTCGCCGCGTTTACTGCCTGGTGAAGGGACTGAGATGTCAATCACAACTCTGCTAGGTGACCAGGTAGATTGGTCCGGCTTAAAGGATCGGTCTCCGACCTTGGTGCGTGGAGGTGCTTACATCGTCACTCTTGGGAAACGCGACACCTGCCTAACTGTTCTGCCGTCTGAGCTGGAGGGGCACAGTTCCTTTATCGAAGGGTCGGAAGTCGGTGCATTAGAAGGCGTCCCTTACGGACTCAGTACGCTCTCTGACGAAGATGACTTCCGAGACGAGTTGGAACAGTCGCTGGCTGGCACCGGTTTGTATGTACCTTTTTTATTGTTGGCTCTAGCATTTTTAGTGACTGAGGGATTGCTGGGATCACCAGCAAAGAAATGGAAGGACCGAGCCAAGGGAGATTCTGAAGAGAAGCCCTGGGTGACGTCTACAGATTCTGCTAGGGAGATCGCTTGATGATAGGCACGCTTATTTGGAAACCACACCTTGGTACGCTGGCAAACAGCTTCATTATCCTGGCGATGATGGGCTGGTTATGTCTGCTGTGGTACAGGTACCGGTCGCATTACGCAGTACCGAGGACCATAAAGTTATTGGCTCCGAAAGTACTCATTACCATTCTCGCCATTGTCGCATTGATGGATCCAGCATGGCGGAATTCGAAACCAACAAATGATTCTCAAAAAGTCGCTGTTCTGAGCGACATCTCCACCTCGATGGAGGTAGAAGACGACGCAGAGAATTCCCGCAGCGGGCGTGCCCTTAATATTCTGCAGGACATTCAGGCCGACCTCAAGGATATCGCCAGTGTCGAGAACTATCGGTTTGATGTCGACATTCTCGCAGCAAAAGATAATCCCACCGCGGGCACACGCAATACGGATTTGGGCAGAACAGTGGTTTCACTATCGGAAAATCCCGACCTGTCTGATTGTAAAGCGGTTGTTTTAATCACTGATGGGGGCGACGAAATGATTCGAAGTGAGCGTCTTCCGGGGGTCCCCATTTATATCGTGGGAGTCGGTACGGAATCTTCAACCTGGGATGATCTGGAAATTAGTAATGCGGATATTCCTGAAGAAGTGGAGTTGGACACACCGTTCAAGATTTCTGCGGACATTGTGGTACACAGTTCCTCAGACAAATTTGCGAAGAAAACTGCGGATGTTGCAGTACAGCTGGAGAAACGCGTCGCGGGCGAATACCAACAATTGAGCGCCCTGACGGTAGACCCTAGAAAAAACAGTGGGCGGGTGGAGTTCGAACTTCCTGCCGAGGAGACCGAGGGTGTTTACAATTATCGGTTATCAGTCAAGGACGTGGATGGCGAAATGACCGCGCTGAACAACACGCGTGAGTTTTCCGTGGATGTCCGCGAGAAAAGCATTAATGTTCTCTTGTATGGCAACATGCTGGATTGGAATTTTGCGATGCTCAAGCGTGAGTTCAGCGATGATGCGACGATTAAGCTGACCTCGGTTTATCGAAAGAACTCAGGGGTGTTGCTGATTGAAGGCGCGCGGCAGGAAGGTGATCAAGTGTTTGCACGTGGATTTCCCGCGGATGAAGCGATCTTGGACCTTTATACCTGCATCGTTTTAGGGTCGTTCCCAGCAGAGTTTCTCGGTTCTGCGTCTTGCACTGCTTTGAAACAATACGTTGAACGCGGCGGCAATCTAGTTCTGCTGGGAGGTCCGAAGTCCTTTGATCAAGGGGGCTACTACAAAACAACTCTGGCACCACTCATCCCCTGGAAGGAAAGCAGCGATGCCCGTGGAATCATCGCAGGGCAATTCCCCGTCATGATCCCTCCGGAAGGATCGGGTCATGGATTGTCTTCCGCGACGGCCGCTATCTTGAAAGACGTAACAACCCCAGTGTTCCATTCGCTGAATAAAGTGGGGGAACGTCGTAGCGGTGCACTAAGTCTAATGAATGCTTCGGTTGGTAGTGAGATCGTGCCCATTGTTGTCCTGCAATCTTATGGTAAAGGGCAGACCCTGGGCGTGGCCACTGATACCCTCTGGAGATGGTCGCGAATGGACGGTGATATTTCAGCCGCCTATTCTCAGTTCTGGAGGGATTCCATTCGATATCTCGCAGGCGAGATTGAGGGCGGCAGATTCTTGACCGTGAAATGGGATCGCACGCGATACCGCCCCAGCGAGCAAGGCCACGCGGAGATTGGGGTTGTCGGGCGTTACACAGAAGGAGAAGTGCATCTGAAAGGCTCAGTCGAACATGCGGGAACAACCCAAGACCTTTCGATCGTGCTCAAAGATGGTAATGACTTTCAGACCAAAGTGTTTTTTCCTGAACGTGGTGACTACAAGATCAAACTAGAAGCTACCCTCGCCGGTGAGCCGCTAGATGCTTATGAGCGGGTCGTGCGTGTTGGATCGAGTATCAGCGAAGGCGCGGACCTTGCCGTAAATCATCCGTTCCTTGAGAACCTAGCTGCACGCAGTGGCGGAAACTATCAAAAAGAAACTGACGCCGACCAGATGATCCAACGTCTCAAGGCCATGCTGATGACCAGCGCTGATCCGCATGACACGCCTCTGGTAATGGAGCCCACTCTTTTCGGCGTACTGCCAATTTACATCCTGCTCGTGATGGGCATTCTGTCTTGGGAGTGGGTCACGCGTAGAAGAATGAATATCGTTTAAGAATTCAATGGAGTTGAGTATGAAAATTAAAGCAAACATTAAATCAACCGTGCTGAAGGCGTGCTGTCTTCTCATCGCGATGTTCGTTTTGTCACCCGTGGATTTGTCGGCAGCAGATAAGGCGGCCAAGAGGCTCGCGATCGTGTATCTGTCTGACGGGACGGAGTATGAAGGAATCATACAGTTAATTCCTGGCATTGATTTTACGATGACGAAGCTTTCAACCGAGTCGGACGACAAAACGAAGACCGTGGATGTCGAAAACATCCGAGCGAAGTCGAGAGTCTTCACGTTCAATTTTAATGTTGTCAAAGAAATGACATTATCACCTAACAGCGAAGAGTACCTGCAAAAGTTCAAAATACTCAATATCAGCAACATGGGAGCAGGAATTGAAAAGGTGAGATTCGGTGCGCCTTATCCGGTCTTGAAGCCAAAGTGCACCGTCGTCTTCAATAGTGGAGAGACGGCGACCGGAATCGTGAATACACGCGTCGTGTATTTGAAGCTGCTGGAGCCTGAAACGGGATTCGTATTGGGGACCAAAAAATTTGTGATGCGGTCGAAGTATTCGGGCAATCCGGGCCAATCTCTCGATGACCTTGTGTATGTTAAACGGATCAAGATGCTCGACGAGGGCGACGAGTTTGCTCGCAACATGGAAGTGGACTTCCAATCCTTTAAATTTGATTCGGCCCACGCTGACAATGGAGTGCGGGCACTTACGCGGGATACGCTCTCGCAGGTGGTTGTCCGAAAGGATGCTGCTGACGGCAGCATCCGGGTCCATTCAACGCTTGGTGAAAACGTCTTCCTGGCGGCTCAAATCAACGGCAAGTGGGTGGCGGGTTGGCCCGCGGAAGGAACAAAACGCACGAACCTGTTTAAGTCCGTCGAGACGGAAGTGCTTAAAGTTCAGGATTACTACACGGAGAAGAAAATGCTGGGCATAATCTCCGAAGATCGTGACCGAAAAATCACCGTACTGGTGCGATTGCGCCGAGACATCCCTGATCCGGAGTTTGCGCTGGCGTGGGCGAAGGGCGTCGGTGGCGGATTCGAAATGGACAGTAACGGTGAATTGATGGAATTCTACCGTTTGAGTATCTGGCGGTTTGTGAGAGACAATGAGACAGGAAAAATGACCTTGGTGGATCGTGGCACTTTTTGTCGTACCCGCATCAAACTTGAAACGGAAACACCAGAAATGGGAATTGCACCTGATCTCTGGCCAGTCGTCATGAAATACGGCAAGGTAATTGTCGGTACTAACAATCAGAAGGTAGCACAATGAGCATCGCACAACCGAATTATAGTTCGGAAAGCCGCACGCAGACGAACTCTGCGCAAACATTGGATTTCACGCAGGTTGTTCAACGTGCGTACCGTACCATCCGCATGACAACAGTCATACTTGGGTTTCTGACTTGGTTTGCCATTTCAGCCACGACCTGGCTTGTTTGTTTTGCCCTGGACAACCTGCTCGATCTACCCACTTCCTTGCGATTTCCGATTGCGATTACGGGCCTGATCATCACGATTGGAACTTTTTTTAAGTGTGTTATTGGAGCCCTCCGAACTCACCGGAGTAACGAGCAGGTCGCACTGATGCTGGAGAAGAAATTCGGTATCGCGGAAAATGTCCTGATCAATACAATGCAGTTTGAAGAGATGAACTACGGCGACAAGCAAAAAGATTTCATCATGGCAACTTCCAGTGCAGCCACCACCGGATGGAGTCATGTGCCGTTACGGGAATTATGGCAACCAGGCCGGATGGCGAAATGGTGGACAACATTCGCACTCTTGTTGGTTCTTTGGACCTCGTACAGTGTGATGGCGCCGAACTATCTAATGAGTGCATTTTCCCGCTACGCGTTCAGCTTCGAAGATTCTCCACCCGCCGCAGCCGCCTCGCTGATCATGAGTCCAGCAGAGGATGTCACGATAGCTGAATTTGACGACCTCGAAATTTCGTTGGATGTGACCGAGTTCGCAGCTGGCGAACCGCTAATGATTTATCCCGCTATCGTGTACCGAGAGGGGCAAGGTAGCGTTGCCAACGATGGCACCGTAGGCGCAGAAGTAAAGATGCGGCCAGTCGTCGGAAATCCCAACCGATATCAATACACCTTCGAGACCGTTCGCCGGAGTTTCGCTTTTCGTATCTTCGTTGGTGGAACCTATACCGGCAGTGTGCAGGTGACGGTTAATTCCGCTACAAAGATCGTCGAATCAACTTTCATCATTACACCACCGGATTATGTGGCTCAATCGCCACGAGAGCAAAGCGGTCCCCCTTACCCGGTGAAGTGTCTTCCTGCCAGCCGATTGGACGTGCTCGTCAAATTGGATAAGCCCGTCGAGTCACTCACATGGCAGTGGCCGGCCGGAGACGTACCGCTACAGGATATAGGCAATCAGGTCTGGAAAGGCACGATCGAGGTGGGAGATACCGGCGAAAACTACGACTTGGTCGCAGTCGTCAAGAACTTACCCGAAGCGATCATTTTGAGTAGCGGCAGTGTCCAACTCAAGACCGACCGCAAACCCGAAGTCAACTATTTGGACATGGAAATGAGCCATGTGGTCACACCTGGTGCCACTCTTCCGTTGCGATTTGAAGGCCAGGATGACTATGGCATGCAGGACATGAAACTGACCCTCCGCCGTGCCAAAGTCGGCAGTCAACCTGAAGCTATTCGGAACTGGACGTTCGGCGCCGCACCTGGGAAGCAAGATCGGATTCAGAAGCGAGTCGATCTAAAAATAGATGCTAGCGTATTTGAGCCGGGCAATAAGTACTTTCTTGAAGTCCATGGTAACGACTTTTGTCCGACCACTGACAGCGGTATTTCTAACGCTTTGCTGGTCACCGTGAAAAATCTGGATACCAATCTTTCTGACGGCGACTCGGAGCTAAAAGACCTTTACGCGGCCCTAGAACATGCCATCGTTTTACAACGGAAGGCTCTGGAGGGAACCCAAAGCTTGTCGGTGAACATTGATGATGTCTGGTTGGATTTGAATCGTGTGAAGCGCGACGATAAATACATCCAGTCAGCTCTGGATGCCTACCGTGAGAAGATTCTCGCTCTTCAGGTCGATGTGCGGGAAACACTTATAAAGGGAGTGCAATTGGCACCGGATCAGAGTGTCCACATGGCCGTTCGCATGCAGAGCATCGCCGAGATGGAGGCTGTGGCAGCCAATCATCGCGCCTTTGCTGCGGGACGTACACGACTCAATGCCGGCCCGTTGAAGCGTGCCAATGGTTTCGGTCCCGGCACCTCCTTCAAAAACATGAAGACGCAAAACGTCCGCTTTAAGCGTCTACCTGCACGCTATTTTGGACTGGTCATCTACTCGACCCACGGCTGGTCGGCTCAAGCGTATCTTGAACAACTGGCGCTCGTGGGCGAGGACAACGAGGAGCAGAAGAGCCCTTACCTGGACAGCTCGAAATGGAAGCTCGTTGCTTCCAATGTCAAGGATGCACAAAAGGCACTTACCGCCCGGGTCACGCTTGATTCGTTGCCGGCATCGTTTGTGTTCGACATGGGAGAAACACAGTCCGTTACCGGAATCGCCTGTCGAGGTGGGACCACGCAATCCCCCAAGGGATTCGCGGTTTACCTGACCACAGAACAGGCCCCTGAGTTTGTCTCGGTGGCGCTCGATCAAGAGCGTATTAACGGCGAATTCAAGCATCTAAAAACCGTGCAGGAAATGATCTACAACCAACTGCTAGCGCTCAAGGGCGGAGAATTCGAAAAGTTGCAGGAGGACAAGAATCTCGAACTGGCGAAGTTGCTAGGTGAAGATCGTGATGAGGCTGCCCCTTCGGCGGACTTGGCCCTAGCCGAGATCAACGAAAAGCTAAAAGAGTGGACGAATGCGGAAGAAGAACTTGATGCCCTGCGAAAGGTGATCACCTCCAAGCCCATGGAGAGTCTGGATGACGAGAAAGAACACAGTGATCTTGATCTAAAGGAACTTGCGCTGCGGCGTGATCTTGAGGAGATGGCTGAAGACCTCGCGCGGAACCCGTGGGACTTTGCAGACAAGAGCGAGATCGAATTGTACGAGGCTACGTTGCACAACATTAAAGACAAGCTCGATGATAAAATCGTCGACCTTTTGGCATTGGATAACGACAAACCGAAGCCCGATATGTCGCACAATCTCGACACCGTACCGCAAGATAGATCGCGGGAGATCGAAACGGGCCAACAGGCTCCAGCAAGCGGTGCTTTGGTGGAACCT
The DNA here is from genome assembly GCA_018660825.1 of Planctomycetaceae bacterium. Classification (GTDB taxonomy): domain Bacteria; phylum Planctomycetota; class Planctomycetia; order Pirellulales; family Pirellulaceae; genus UBA721. The sequence goes on from JABJJO010000029.1 coordinate 21,108, forward strand.
GGGCAGAACGAAGATGCCGAGGATCAAGGCAAGTTAGCCAACTTGGGTGAACTGCCTGCGGAGCTTCCCGTGAATATATCTGAGCTATCCAAAGGACTTGACGATTTGGGCGCCCCTGTCCCCGAATCGGGCTCGGAACTGATGGATCACAATTCCCCTGCCGGATCACCGGCATCGGATAACCTGGACTCGGCGTCCGCCGCTGGGCAAATGACCGATCAGACGCCTAATCCGCTGGCCAAAGCCAAGGGCCGTGGCAACATCGGGCGTGCAGGACAGTCAGAGGGACAGATGGCCGCCGCCAAAGCGCCGGCGATCCCTGACAACGAAGTGGCGATGCCGGCTCGCCTGTCCTCCACTCCTAGTCAAGACGGCCAGGTTACCGATGAGGACAACGCGCCCTCCTCGGCGATTGGTTTGGGCAAAGGAACCGGCACGGCGACAGGATTGGCCGATGTCGGCAAGCTCCCTCCTGACGAACTGAATAAACTCAAAGAGTTGATGGGGGCTGGAGACCACAAGAGTAAAGAGAACATCCGCGGGCTCTTACTGGCGCTGAATCGCCATAATCTCCCCACGACCGACTTGAAGCGATCTCTGGAACGACTCCGACAAATTCAGAGCAATCAGCAAGGCGTCGATATCAGACAAACTCTCAATGAAGCCATCAAGCACATGCGTAGTGCGGAAACTTCACTCGCCAAAGCCTACGAACTGCGAGCACAGCAGGTCGCAGATGGAACATTTAGAGATGCACATCAATCCGATACTAGTGGCGGCACCGTCCCCTCCGGATACGAGAATATGATTAGTAATTATTTTAAAGCTGTTGCCGAAGAATCTATCAAACAAAAATAAAAACACCATCAAAACTAACTTCAAATGGGAGAACTAATATGGAAACACCATCAAAACCAAATGCGGGCAGCAATGCCGAGGCCTTAGCCAAGTTGGCAAAATCCGGTGAATTGATCGCCACAGAAGTCGGAAAAATAATCGTGGGCCAGGTGGATGTCATCGGCCAGATCCTCACTGCATTTTTTGCCAGGGGACACGTGGTGATTGAAGGTGTGCCTGGATTGGCAAAGACGCTGATGATTAACAGTCTAGCCGAAACCATGTCTCTGGATTTTACCCGGGTGCAATTTACGCCAGACTTGATGCCAACGGACATCACCGGTACAACTTTGTTAAACGAAGATGAGCATGGAAAGCGGCACTTTACCTTTTCCAAAGGACCGGTTTTCACTAACATTCTGTTGGCAGACGAAATCAATCGTACACCACCGAAAACCCAGGCCGCTCTACTCGAAGCCATGCAGGAACGCAACGTAAGTGTGGGGGGTGAAACCTATAAATTACCCGAGCCTTTCCTTGTGCTCGCCACACAAAACCCGATCGAACAAGAGGGCACGTACACCTTGCCGGAAGCTCAATTAGACCGGTTCCTATTCTTGATCAAAATCGATTATCCTTCACTCAGCGAAGAAGAAAGGATTCTGTTATCAACCACACTGGAATCGCTGCCAAAGCTTAATCAAATCGTTGGCGGTGAGGAAATCATCGCGATGCAGAAAGCAGTCCGCGGAATCGTGGTTACTCCTGAGGTAGCCAACTATGCCGCACGACTGGCACGTGCCACCCGACCGAACAGCGATGATGCGCCTGAGTTTGTCAATCAGTGGGTGCGTTGGGGATGCGGCCCTCGAGCTGGACAAGGGTTGCTATTGGCGGCCAAGTCACACGCTGGTCTTTCAGGACGGACTGAAGTCACATTTGACGATGTGAGAAAATTCGTGCATCCCGTAATGCGACATCGCATGGGTTTGAACTTCGCAGCTGTCAGTGAAGGTCAGTCGACAGATGATATTGTCGACATGCTGGTGAAACATGTCCCTGAGGTGATGTCCGCAGAAGCGTCACCTAAAGTGGCTGTCGGAGTGTAGTTAAAATGGAAAGTAAAAGGATGAGTACGAATAGATACACGACCATTTGGGTGTTCATGACAGTGGCTCTTTGTTGGTCATTTTCTGCTCCTGCCAAGGCTGAGGTGATTGGACGGGCCAGTAATATTGTGCCCTCGACAATTCAGGTCAGCCCCAATGGTAATCATGTTCTGGTTGTGATTGTTAACCCGCAGACGAAAAAACGGCAAGTCAATGTCGATGGAAAAACTCTGGCGGGCGTCTATGACGCCATTGCCGGTGGCACCCCCTTTTTCAGCGAGGATGGCAAGCACCATGTTTTCGTGGGCACGCGAGGGGAGCAGTGCATGGTGGTCGTCGATGGCGTCGAACAGACACCCTATACTATCACCAAAGAAGGCTGGCCCATTGCTGGGTTGATTTTCGGCTCTGACGGAACCAAGACGCACCTGGCCTATCAAGCCAGCAAGGATGGTCGG